>NZ_JBBNLS010000017.1:0-58174 GCF_040092305.1 Collinsella sp. CLA-ER-H6 | reverse complement strand
GCGCGCCACGGGTCAAGATGCACTAGGCCTGGACGAAGTCCGGGCCCGCGCCTTTAGACGCGAGCCCGGGGCCCGTGGGTTATACCCTAAGAGCAAACCACCCTTTTTAAGGGTGGTTCTGATTTGATTGCTGGAATGTGCTGCTCCAGGGTGGTTGGACGCTCTTTAACCAGATGCCGTTGCTGTTTTGCGTAGCGTTGCCAATCTCGCTCGCGAACAAGCAGAACGCTCGCTGCTGCATGGAGGCTTTGGCCATCTAACTTACCTTCAACTACTTTGTTAGCACAATCTTGGGGCAGTGGGGCCCTGTCTTTGGGGTCGACTACTCCGTCGAGGCGGGCAGCGGTACTGGTCTTGCCACTATCGCAAGCATCAAAACGCTTGATATGGGCATCATGGGCGCGCTCATTATCTCTGGTATCGCCACGATGCTGCATAATAAGTTCTTCGACACCGAGCTCCCCGAGTGGTTGGGCGTGTTCTCGGGCTCTGTGTTCATCTATATGATCGGTTTCTTCGTTATGGTTCCGGTCGCTCTTATCGCCTGCCTGGTGTGGCCGCATGTTCAGGCTGCTATCTCTGCCTTCCAGGGATTCATCCTTTCCGCCGGTACGTTTGGCGTGGGTGTCTTTGCTTTCTTCGAGCGCGTGCTGATCCCTACAGGCCTGCACCACTTTATCTATACGCCGTTCTATTACGACAACGCGGCGGTCAACGGCGGCATCTTTGCTGCTTGGGCCAATATCCTGCCCCAACTGGCTGCCGATCCGAGCATTGCTCTTAAGGATGCCGCACCCTGGGCTGCCTATACCTGCCCTGGTTGGACTAAGGTCTTCGGCTCGCTTGGCGTCGCCATTGCGTTTTATATGACCGCCAAACCCGAGCGCAAGCAGCGCGTCAAGGCTCTGCTGATCCCGGTCACCCTTACCGCTATGCTTTGCGGTATCACCGAGCCGCTTGACTTCACCTTCCTGTTCATCGCGCCCGGCCTGTTCGTCGTCCACTGCGTGCTCGGAGCGCTCGGCTGCATGGCTCAAAACCTCCTTGGCGTCGTGGGTATCTTCGACGGCGGCATCATCTCGATGCTCTCGTGGGACTGGCTGCCCCTTTGGGCCGCACACGGTCTGCAGTACGCCATCTCCATCCTTGTCGGTCTGTGCTTTACCGCTCTTTGGGTCGTGGTCTTCCGTTTCCTGATCGTCAAGTTCGACTTTAAGACTCCCGGTCGCGAGGATGACGATGTTGAGGTCGAGCTCAAGTCCAAGGCCGACTACAAGCAAAAGCAGGGCGGTGCTGCTGGCAAATCGGTCGCCCAGAGTAAAGATGACGAGCGCTTGGTGCTTGCCGAGAACATCCTCGATTTGCTCGGTGGCACGGATAACATCATCGATGTAACTAACTGCGCTACCCGTCTGCGCGTTAACGTCAAGGACAAGAGCGTCGTTGCACCCGAGGCTTCCTTCAAGGCGATCGGTACGCATGGCTTGGTGGTCCAAGGTCAGTCAATCCAGGTCATCATCGGCCTTACCGTCCCGCAGGTTCGCGAAAAGTTCGAGAGTCTTCTGAAGTTCGAGAGTCTTCTGTAAACCATCGTCCATCGAAACAATCGGCCTTGCAGAGCCGGTATGCACCGCAAGGCCGATCCCAGAGATAAAAAACTCCACTTCTAGGTAACAATTCCAAACCGTACAGGCCGCGTGCGGGGATGGATTGAGCAAGCGGCCAGAATGAGGAGGACATCATGTCCAAGAAAAACTATGCCGTGACCATTGCCGGCGGTGGCTCTACCTTCACTCCGGGCATCGCTCTGATGCTGCTTGAGGAGCGCGACCGCTTCCCGGTCAACAAGGTGACCTTCTACGACAACAACGCCGAGCGCCAGGAGACCGTGGCCAAGGCCTGCGAGATCTACTTCCATGAGAACGCTCCCGAGGTTGAGTTCAACTACACCACCGACCCCGAGACCGCATTCACCGGGACCGACTTCGTCCTTGCTCACATCCGCGTCGGCCTGTACGCCATGCGTGAGCTCGACGAGAAGATTCCTCTCAAGTACGGCTGCGTTGGCCAAGAGACCTGCGGCGCCGGCGGTATCGCCTACGGCATGCGCTCCATCGGCGGCGTCATCGAGATCCTCGACTACATGGAGAAGTACAGCCCCAACGCCTGGATGCTCAACTACTCCAACCCCGCGGCCATCGTCGCCGAGGCCTGCCGCGTGCTGCGCCCCAACAGCCGCATCATCAACATCTGCGACATGCCGATCGACCTCATGGATAAGATGAGCCGTATGTGCGGCATCAAGGATCGTCGCGAGCTGCAGTATAGCTACTACGGCCTCAACCACTTTGGTTGGTGGAGCAAAATCTACGACAAGGATGGCAACGACCTCATGCCGCAGATTAAGGAGCACATGGCTAAGAACGGCTACCTGGACGGCATCGAGCACGAGGCCGGTAAGGAGCAGCATGTCGAGGAGAGCTGGATTCACACCTTCGGCAAGGCCAAGGATGTCTATGCTGTCGATCCCGAGACGATTCCCAATACCTACCTCAAGTATTACCTGTACCCGGACTATGTCGTCGAGACGTCTGATCCCAACTACACTCGCGCCAATGAGGTTATGGACGGCCGCGAGAAGAAGGTCTTTGGCGCTTGCCGCGACATCATCGCCAAGGGTACTGCCAAGGATGGCGGCTTTGAGCCGGATGTACATGCCAACTACATCGTCGACCTTGCCTGCGCACTGGCCGAGAACACGCTCGAGCGCTTCCTGCTGATCGTCCCCAACGATGGTGCTGTGCCCAACTTCGACCCGACGGCCATGGTCGAGGTGCCTTGCATCGTCGGTTCCAACGGCTTTGAGAAGATCTGCCAGGGCCCGATTCCGCAGTTCCAGAAGGGCCTGATGGAGCAGCAGGTTTCCGTTGAGAAGCTCGTTGTCCAGGCTTGGGTCGAGGGCAGCTACCAGAAGCTCTGGCAGGCACTCACGCTCTCCAAGACCATTCCTTCGGCGAGCGTTGCTAAGCAGATCCTGGACGAGCTCATCGAGGCCAACAAGGATTTCTGGCCCGAGCTTAAGTAAGGACTACTGTCTCGAACCCTCACGCATCTCTGCTTCATTTGCGCCGTCGTGGCGTCCGGATTCGCCCGGATGCTGCGGCGGCGCTATACTTATGCAGTTTGAAGTACCTGTACCAAAAGGAGCTGTCGTGTCCCTTTCCATCGGTATCGTGGGCCTGCCCAACGTGGGCAAGTCGACGCTGTTCACCGCGCTTACCAAAAAGACCGGCCTTGCCGCCAACTACCCGTTTGCCACGATCGACCCCAACGTGGGTATCGTCGATGTGCCCGATAGCCGCCTGCAAAAGCTCGCCGACATCGTCAACCCGGGTCGCATTGTGCCGGCGACGGTCGAGTTTGTCGACATCGCGGGCCTGGTGAAGGGTGCCAACGAGGGCGAGGGCCTGGGCAACCAGTTCTTGGCAAACATCCGCGAGACCGATGCCATCTGCGAGGTCGTGCGCTACTTTAAGGATCCCAACGTCATGCGTGAGGTGGGCCGCACGGGCGAGTTCGTCGACCCCGCCGGTGACGCCGATACCATCATGACCGAGCTCATCCTGGCCGACATGGGCACGCTCGAGAAGCAGCTGCCCAAGCTCGAGAAGGAGGCCAAGCGCGACAAGGAGCTCATGCCCAAGTTCGAGGTCGCTAAGCGCCTGCTTGCCTGGCTCAACGAGGGCAAGCGCGCCGCATCCATGGAGATGACCGACGAGGAGCGTGCTGCCGCCAAGGGCCTGTTCCTGCTCACTATGAAGCCCATCCTGTATGTGGCCAACGTGGACGAGGATATGCTCAACGACGATCTGGCGCCCATCGATGGTGTTAAGCCGCTGCCCATCTGCGCCAAGATCGAGGCCGAGCTTTCCGAGCTCGATCCCGAGGACGCTGCCGACTACCTGGAGAGCCTGGGCCTGGAGCAGCCCGGTCTGGACGTGCTCGCGCAGGCCGCCTACAAGCTGCTTGGCCTGCAGTCGTTCTTTACGGCCGGCGAGATGGAGGTCAAGGCCTGGACGGTTCGTCAGGGCGCGACTGCCCCGCAGGCCGCCGGTGTCATCCACACCGACTTTGAGCGCGGCTTTATTAAGGCCGAGGTCATTGGCTACGACGACTACATCGAGCTCGGCGGCGAGCAGGGCGCCAAGGCCGCCGGCAAGCTGCGTATTGAGGGCAAGGACTATGTCATGGCCGATGGCGACGTCGTGCACTTCCGCTTTAACGTGTAAGGACGACGCATATGTTTAAATATGGCAAAAAAGCTGGCTACATGGGTATTGCGCTGCTCGTGCTTGCGGTGATTCCGCTGGTGGTTGCAGCGTGTGTTATCCCCAACATTGGTCCCGAGGTGGCAACAAAGTTTAATGCCGCCGGCGAGGCGACGCGCTGGGGCAAGAGCTACGAGTTGCTGGCACTGCCGGTGCTCAACCTGCTGCTGAGCGTGGCGACGTACTTTACGGCAGGACGCCAGGCTAAAAACAATGATGATTCCGCCGCCATGGCGCGCATCGTATGCGAGCGCTACCTGCGCAACGGTTGCATCACGGGCGTGTTCCTCAACGTGGTCAACGTTTACTTTATGTACTCGGCGATTACCGGAACGGGCTTTGGCCTTGGTTTCTAGCTTGTCCTTTTAGGCAACGAGCCTGCACATATATTCAATGGCTGCTGCGAGGCCGCCGCTCGATCGTGGTTTAAAGACCATATCGGCGGCGGTCTCGTTTTCGTATCCGGCGCCACGAAGGGCGAGTGCGATGCCGGCTTCCAGGAGAAGGGGCAGACCGCGTTGGCTGGTTGCGATTACGGCAGCCTGATTGAGCGAGCAGCTGTGCGCTTGGCATTGGATGGCAAGTTCACCTTGCGCCGGGCAAGGGACCAGAACGGCGGCGACGCGACTTGATAGCAATGCAAATGCTGTGCGCTCATCGGGCGAAAGGCATTCAGCTTCAACGACGACGAGCTTGGGCGGCGCGCTGTTTGTGCAAAGCGTGGCTCGGTACATGCGGACCGAAGAACCCGACATAGAAAACTCCTGTGTATTCGGCAAAACGTAAACTATAGTTTACGTTTTTGTTTTGCTCCATTTCAAACTCGGCTGCATGGACGAACGTGCGAAACAGATTCTTGGCAGGCGGGTCGAAGAGACGCGCAGGGACCTTGGTATCTCCAAGGTTGATTTTTGTGTGGCGACAGGAATCAGCCGACCCTACCTCGACCGAATCGAAGATGGGACGGCAAATTTCACGCTCAAGGTTCTATTTAAGATCGCACCCGCACTCGGCATGACGGTATCAGAGCTTCTCGAGGGTATCGAATAGGGCGTTCCCCCGCTGTATTTGACGCTCTTTGGACGGGTCCCCCTGGTTGCGATGTGCAAAATCGCGAGTATTCAGCACCTGTTCAGCCGTAGATGGTTGCTCGGGCGGCTGGCTTTGCCTTTTTGACAATAGTTAATCCACATGCTTAATAAAAATGTGGAATAAATATTTACTAGACGGCCTCTTCGCCCTAAAAGTTCGTCTAGCAATCGGCCGATTCTATGTCTCCGGCGGAGAAATTGCAGAATACTCCGATTTTTGCACGGCCCGAGGGGGACTACCTGTCGTTTGGGGCTGCGATAAGCGGACCTGCCTTAGGGATTACGCCATCGGGATACGGTCGTGGTTGACTTGGCTGTAGAACAGGCGCTGAATCTCGGCGGCATCGCGTGACTGGCCGAGTGCCCACATGGTCTTGGCCACGAGCGTCTCGGTGGTCATGTCGTCGCCGCGCAAAATACCCGGATGATCGGCGTAAGCTCGGCCGACCTCATAAACACCCAGGTCGAGGCCCTCCTCGGGGACCTGCGTGGTCATAACGACAGTACGGCCCGAATCGACCCAGCGGAAAATCGTCTCCTGGAATGACTCGCCGGACTCGCCAAACTCGGGAATACCGCCAATGCCAAAGGTCTCAAGAATTACAGCATCGTAGCTATCGGCTAGGGCGTCCAGGATACCCGGATTTACGCCGGGCGTCAGCTTAAGGACAAATACGCGCGGGTCGATACTGTCGTAGAAATGCACCGGGCTCTCATTCTGGTGAGTGCCGTGAAGCCCGTTGCGCACGATGCGGTCGTTGCGGATATAGGCGATGGGAGGATAGTTGACGCTAATGAACGCGTTAAAGCTCATAGTGCGCTGTTTGCGGGCACGCGTGCCGGCAATGGCTACGCCGCCAAACACGATCGAAACATCGTGCGAATGCTCGTCGAGTGCATAGAGCAGACTCTGGTACAGGTTGAGCTTGGCATCGGTAAAGGGGTTGCCCATGGGCTTTTGCGAGCCGGTGAGCACGATGGGCTTGGGGCTGTCCTGAATCAGGTAGGAAAGCGCTGCCGCGGTGTAACTCATGGTGTCGGTGCCGTGCAGAATCACGAAGCCGTCGTGGTCGGCATAGCCTTCGACGATGACATCGCGGATCTGCATCCAGTCACTGGGGCGCATATTGGTGCTATCGATGTTCATGGGCTGCACGACGTCGAGCTCGCAGAGGCCCGAGATCTCGGGGAGGCTCTGGGCGAGCTCCTCACCGGTCAGGGCGGGGGAGAGGCCGTTGCCGTCCTCGGTCGATGCGATGGTGCCGCCCGTGGCGATGAGAAGGATGCGCTTCATGCTGGTATTCCTATCGTATTTGCCGCCGCAGAGGCGGAGTCGTTCGGCAGTATTGTGGCACAGGGCGTCCAATGTTCAAACGTATTACATCATCTGTAACGTTTGGTAACACTTCAATTGTTGTTAAATAGGGGCCCAGGTCGTGCGTTTGCCGTGCGCTGATGGCTGCGAGGGACGAGAAACCCCATATAACGTGTACACTATGAAAGTTATTCTCGTTTATTCGCGCGGGTGGGCACCGGCTCCCCGCCAACAAGAGGGGGAACCATGGATCAAAAGGCTTCCGCAAAGGTCCTCGTACTCGACTTTGGTGCGCAGTACGGTCAGCTCATTGCCCGTCGCGTCCGCGACCTCAACGTGTATTCCGAGATTGTCCCCTGCGACATCTCGGCCGACGAGATTCGCGAAATGAACGCCTCTGCGCTCATCCTTTCCGGTGGCCCGGCCTCCGTGTACGCCGAGGACGCTCCGTCCATCGATCCCGCCATCTTTGACCTGGGCCTTCCCGTCCTGGGCTTTTGCTACGGCCATCAGATCACGGCCGTGACGCTCGGCGGCAAGGTCGGCCACTCCGAGGTGGGCGAGTACGGCCGCGCCACCATCACGCGCACGGCCGGCGCCAAGCTCTTTAACTCAACGCCCATGGAGCAGACCGTGTGGATGAGCCATCGCGACGCCGTGTCCGAGGTGCCCGAGGGCTTTACCGTTACCGCCAGCACCGACGTGTGCCCGGTTGCCGCCATGGAGTGTGTCGAGCGCAAGATCTTCACCACGCAGTTCCACCCCGAGGTCAAGCACTCCGAGTACGGTCAGCAGCTGCTGAGCAACTTCCTGTTTGAGATCTGCGGCTTGGAGCCTAACTGGAGCATGGACAACCTGGTCGAGACCATGACGGCCGAGTTCCGCGAGAAGGTCGGCGACGACCGCGTGATTCTGGCTCTGTCCGGTGGCGTCGACTCCTCCGTCGTGGCTGCGCTGGGCGCCCGCGCCGTGGGCAAGCAGATGACCTGCGTGTTCATCAACCACGGTCTGCTGCGCAAGGGCGAGCCCGAGCAGGTGGAGGAGGTCTTCACCAAGCAGTTTGACGTCGACTTTATTCACGTCCACGCCGAGGACCGTTATGCCGAGCTTCTGGCCGGCGTGACCGAGCCCGAGGAGAAGCGCCGTATCATCGGTACGCAGTTCTGGAAAGAGTTCTTCGCCGTGGCGCAGCAGCTCGAGACCGATGGCAAGCCGGTCAAGTACCTGGCCCAGGGCACTATCTACCCCGACATCATCGAGTCCGGCGCTCGCAAGACGGGCGGCAAGACGGCCACCATCAAGAGCCATCACAACCTGATCCCGTTCCCCGAGGGCGTGCACTTCGACCTTATTGAGCCGCTCGACCACTTCTTTAAGGACGAGGTCCGCGCACTTGGTCTGGCGCTGGGCCTGCCGGGCCACATCGTGTTCCGCCAGCCTTTCCCGGGCCCGGGTCTTGCCATCCGCATCATCGGTGCGGTCGACAAGGAGAAGCTCGAAATCCTCAAGAACGCCGACGCCATCGTGCGCGAGGAGCTCGACGCCTATAACCAGCGTCTGTTTGAGCAGACCGGCGAGCGCAACTCCGAGCATAGCTGCTGGCAGTATTTCGCCGTCCTGCCCGACATTAAGTCCGTCGGCGTTATGGGCGACGAGCGCACCTACCAGCGCCCAATTATCCTGCGTGCCGTCGAGTCCAGCGATGCCATGACCGCCGACTGGGCCAAGCTGCCCTACGACGTCCTGGCCCGCATCTCCGGCCGCATCGTGGCCGAGGTTCCCGGCGCCAACCGCGTGTGCTACGACATCACGTCCAAGCCCCCCGCGACCATCGAGTGGGAATAGCGGGAACTGGCTTCTGAACTCGCGTTTTGGTGCTGCCGAATACCGCCTGATACCGTTTCGGCATCGCCGCAGGGCAAAGCCACCAGCGAAATAACGGGAATAACGGCCTCCGGACCTTCTGGTTCGGAGGCTTTCTTTTTGCATGCCTACCTGGGAAAACGAATCAATTATTCCCGCATATCCCTACTGGGCGGTACGGCGGAGTACTCGGCGGTACGGGAATAATTGGGCCCTGCGGGAATAATTCACAATTCTGGTCCCCCGAGGGCCGATTTAGAACGGTCGAAACTGAGTTGAAACTGCAGGCTCAATTCAAGCCCTCATCGATTGCATTTGCCCAGGTCAACAAACGGGAATAATAAAACGCGAAAATCGGTTTCCGCAGTTTCGACAACCCAGAATACCGCCGAATAACGCCGCGTACTCTGCCGTACTCGGGCATGCAATTATTCCCCGAACAGGGCTTCCGGGGCGCCGATTTCATACGGGAATAATGGAACAGCCTCCGGAGAACCGGAGGCTGTTCGCAAGTAAACATCAATTTATCTAGGGAAATGTCAGAAAGAGGCCTTCCAATCGGCGTATGCGGCCCCGTCGATTGCGCCGCGCTCGAGCTCAGCGCGCTTTTCCGCCCAGGTCTTGATCGACTGCGCGAGCTTGGGGGCATGCGGCGCCCTGGGGTCGACCGCCAGGCCCATGCCGTCCTCGCTGGGCACGAGGCCGTAGCCCTCCTCCAGCTGCAGAAGCAGGGCCATGAGGTCGCGCGACGTCTCGACTCCGTAGTCCTTGAGCGCGCCCTCGGAGACCCCGAGCACCTTCGCGATCTCCTCCAGCAATTCGGGCTTCACCGCGCGGATGCCGCTCTCGTAGTGCCTGATCGCGCCCTCGGTGAGCCCCACGGCATCGGCGAGCTGGGCCTGCGTCAGCCCCTTCGCCTTGCGGTACCGCCGAATGTTGTCGCCTGTCGCCATGTGCCCTCCTGTAGATTTCGCCGGCGACCATTCTATCAGCGTACGAGTTTGTACGCAATTCTATTGACAGTACATATACGTACGGTTATTCTCGGGAATATAAGCGTACAGAGATGTACGGATAGACAGGAGGTCTAAGATGGAACAGCCGGTGGCAAAGACGCCGAGGCCAAGCATGCTCACCGCCGACGAGGTGGCGGAGCGCCTGAAGATCAAGAAAGGCAGCGCCTACGAGGTGATCCGGCAGATGAACAAGGAGCAGGAGGCCCTCGGACGCGTGGTGATCCGCGGGCGCGTCCGCAGCGACCTGTTCGAGGCCCGCTACTTCCCGGAGGTCAACGATGCCAGCCTATAGGGACAAGAAGACAGGCCTCTTCTACGTGCAGTTCTACTACCGCGACGCGCGCGGGGCCAAGCGGCACAAGACGAAGAAGGGGTTCCAGACCGAGCTCGAGGCGCTCCTGTGGGAGAAGAACTTCAAGGCCCTCAAGGACGACGCCATGGACATGACCTTCGCCGACTTCTGCAAGGTCTACGAGGCGGAGGTGAGGCCGAGGGTCCGCGAGCACACCTGGCTCACCAAGGAGACGATCATCCAGAGCAAACTCATCCCGTTCTTCGGCGACATGCGCATGTGCGACATACGGCCCGTCGACATCGTCAGGTGGCAGAACTCCCTCACGGGGTCCACGAGGCCCGACGGCGACAGCTTCAAGCCCACTTACCTGAGGATCATCAACAACCAGCTCAACGCCATCTTCAACCACGCCGAGCGCTACTACAACCTGGAGAAGAACCCCGTCCACAAGGTGGACAAGATGGGCAGCAAGGAGGCCGGCGAGATGCAGTTCTGGACCAAGGACGAGTACCTCCGCTTCTCCGAGGCCATCTCCGACAAGCCGCTCGCCTTCTACGCGTTCGAAGTGCTCTACTGGATGGGCATACGCTGCGGCGAGCTCATGGCGCTCACGCCCTCGGACTTCCTGTTGGAGACGTCAGAGCTGCGCATAAACAAGTCCTACCAGCGGCTGCACGGCGAGGACGTGGTCACGAAGCCGAAGACGCGCAAGTCGGTGCGCACGATCAAGATGCCGGCGTTCCTCCGCGACGAGATGGCGGAGTTCATCGAGATGCGCGATGACGTGGCGCCCGACGAGCGGCTCTTCGGCTTCACGAAGCACTTCCTCGTGCACGAGATGGACCGCGGCTGCAAGGCGTCGGGCGTCAAGCGGATACGCATCCACGACCTTCGCCACAGCCACGTGAGCCTGCTCATCAACATGGGCTTCTCCGCCCTCGACATCGCCGAGCGCGTAGGCCACGAGGCGATCGACATCACATACCGCTACGCGCACCTTTTCCCCGCCAAGCGCGCGCAGATCGCCGACGCGCTCTCCGAGCTGAGGGGCGAATAGGATGCCGTGCGAGAACAGCGCCCGCAAGCGCAGCAAGACGATGGCGTTCCGCTGCACCCCGGAGGAGTACGAGCTGATCGCCAACATGGCCGCCTGGAGCGGCATGAGCCGGCAGGACTACATCATGGCGAGGCTGACCGGGACCGAGGTAACCGTGAGGCCGTCGTCTCGGACGCAGCGGGCGCTGCGCGACTCCATGAAGGCACTGGCGGAGCGGCTCCTCGCCGTGTGCGACGCCGATGAGCTCGATGCGGACCTCCAAAGGCAGCTCGCCCTGGTCATGGAGATCTTCAACGGGCTCGGCGAGGCGCCGCCGCCCGGAAGGCGCGCAAAGCGCGAGAAAGGGCCCAGCGACGATCTCTTCGGGATGTCTCGGTGCTAATCCCAGGCCGCGATCGGGGGACGCAACCGCTTCCGGGCGCACGCGCGCGTGCCGGCGCGGCGAGGGACCGCAGGCTCGATGCGCGGGCGACCAAGGCAATCAGAGGCAATTTGATGAAAAAGGTATATACTATTTTCATCAAAAAAAGGAGGAACGCTATGACAGAAGCAGAGGCCATCGCTAGGCGCATAGAGAGCTTCGGCGCCGGCAGGGCCTTCACAGCCGCCGACTTCTCCGACGTCGCAGGCCGACGCAACGCTGCCAACGCGCTCGGGCGCTTGCATGCAAAGGGAGGGATCGCCCGCGCCATCCGCGGCGTCTACTACGCGCCGGAGCGCAGCGCGCTCATGGGCACCGAGGTGCCGGCCAGCGCCGACGAGGTCGTGCGCGCCGTCGCCCGCGCCAACAAGTGGATCGTCGCGCCGTCCGGCGACGCGGCGCTCAATGCGCTGGGCCTCGACACGCAGGTGCCCGCGAAGCTCGTCTACGTCAGCAGCGGTCCGTACAAGCGCTACGAGTACGGGCCGTACGATATCGAGCTCCGGCACCGCGCCAACCGCGACCTGCTCGACTGCTCGCAGATCACCTGCACCATCGTGCAGGCCCTCAAGGCGCTCGGGCGCGAGAACGTGGGCGACGAGGAAATCGGAATGCTCGCGCGCAACCTCACGGAAGAGCAGGCCGGCGCGTTCCTGGAAGAGTCGGCGGGGCTCACCTCCTGGGTTGCCGACGCCGCGAAGAAGATATGGGAGGCGAAGCATGGACAGGATCGCTAGGGCCTCGACCGGCGAGCGCAGGCTGGTCTTCGAGGCCGCCGCGCAGAGGATGGCGCTTGCGCCGGCCGTCGTCGAGAAGGACTTCTGGGTGTGCTACACCTTGGACCACCTTTTCCACAGAAGCGGCTTCGCCGAGTCCATGGTGTTCAAGGGCGGCACGAGCCTGTCGAAGGCTTTCGGGCTCATCGAGCGCTTCTCGGAGGACATCGACCTCATACTCGATTGGCGACTCCTGGGCTACGGCGAGGACGAACCGTGGGAGCCGCGCAGCAACTCGGCGCAGGAGCGGTTCAAGGCCGACAGCATCGAGCGCACGAACGCCTTCCTGGCCGACGCCTTTGCCCCGAAGCTCAGGGCCACGCTCTCCGAGTCCCTCGGCACCGAAGCGTCCGTCAGGTGCGGGGCCGAGGAGGAGACCGTGTACTTCGACTACCCGCGCTCCTACGAGTCGGCGGGCACGCTCGACACCATCAAGCTGGAGATAGGGCCCATGGCGGCATGGTCGCCCTCCGAGGAGGCGGCGATAGCCCCGTACGCGGCGGACGTGGTTCCGTTCGGGCCCGAGCTGTCGACCACGGTGCGCACCGCGAGTCCCGAGCGCACGTTCTGGGAGAAGGCCACCATCCTGCACCAGGAGGCCAACAGGCCCGAGGGCAAGGCTATGCCCAGGCGCTACTCCCGCCATTACTACGACATGTACCGCCTCGGCCACTCGTTCGTGCTCGGCCGCGCCGTAGCGCAGCCTGGCCTCCTCGAACAGGTCGTCAGGTTCAAAGAGAAGTTCTACCGCACGCCGTGGGCCAAGCTGGCCGACGCGAGGCCCGGCACGCTCAGGCTCGCCCCTCCAAAGGGCAGGCTCGACGAGTTGGCGGCCGATTACGCCTCGATGAGGCCGATGCTGTTCGGCAGCTACCCGAGCATCGATGAGATAGTCGCCTACATGGCGGAGCTCGAGGAGGCCATCAACGGGCTAAGCTGATCAAGGGCGCCCCAATTCCGGGCGCCTGCCGGAATCGAAGAGGCGGAACGGGCAACGCGACGGCTTCCCCGCCTCGGTACGCCCTTCTATATCCTCATACACCATGCGTTCAGCCACTTCTCGTCTGCGCGGCCGGGACGCACGTCGGATGTGACGTCGACGCGGTCGACGGCCAGGCCCTCGACGTCGTCGATGAGGCGGCGGAAGGACTGCTCTGTCATGTCGGTGAACCAGCGGCCGTTGCGCATGCCGTCATGGTCGCCGAGCTTGAAGCTAAGATAGAAACGACCGCCCGGCTTGAGCGCAGCAGCATATTTGGCGACGATTGCGGGCAGCTCCGCAGCCGGCACGTGAAGCAGGCTGCTGCAGGCCCAGATTCCGTCGTATACGCGCTTGGGCTCGAAATCGGCGAATGTGGCATGCTCAACCTTCATTCCGGTGAGCTCGCTTGCGGCGCTCGCCATCTCGGCGCTGCCGTCGACCGCGTCGACCGCGAAGCCCGCCTTGAGAAACGCCAAAGAGTCACGCCCGCTGCCGCAGCCCAGATCCAGGATGCGGCCGCCCTCGGGAAGCATGTCCGCAAACGCCTGCTGCAGCGCTCCGAACTCGACGTTCGCCGTGTCCGCTATGAACTTCTTCGCGTTGCCATCGTAGTAGCCGATGGTCTCCTCCGTGGCGGTCATGTTCTTCCTTCCTAGAACGCGGGCGCTTCGCGCTCCTCCGTCTTCCAACGTTCGCCTGGTAAAAGGTCCGTTGCGGTTCTATCAACCTTCTTCAGGTATTCCCAGCGCAGCTGCGGCGTCTCCCCGGTCTGTGCGATGAGCGTCTCGCGCAGGGGGTGGTGACTGCCGATGAGGTACTCGTTGCGACGGTTGAGCCGGAGTAGATATTCGGGCGCCGGGATGCGCGCGAACTTGCCGCCCTCGCCGCGGTTGCAGTCGGGGCACGCCAGCACCAGGTTCCACACGCCGTCCCAGTTGACACCGGGCACCTGGGACGACAGGGCGTGCGGGAAGAAATGGTCGACGTCGCAGAGGCCCGGCTTGGCGGATTCAGGCAGGATGAGGCCTCCCTCCGTGCGCGCGGTTCCGTCGGCGGCGTCGATGGGCACGTAGCAATAGAAGCAATGGCCCTTCTGGTAGCCGTTGAGCGATCCGCGGGCAGAGGTCACGTCCTTTCGCCGCGTGCCGGACTCGGCCACGAACGCCTGACCGAGATCATCATACGAGATGCGCAGCAGGCTCGACGAGATGCCCTGCTCCCAGGCCGTTTCGACGAGGTTCCAGCGCGACTCCGTCTCCTGGACGATGTTGCCGGCCTCGTCGGAGTTGGCGAGCTTGAAAACCTCGTCGGTGAGTATGAGGCGCCTGCTCCCCCTGGAGAAGTCCTTCTCGAAGAACTTCACGGGCACGTCGCCCTGGTTGACGACGTGGAACGCGTCGAGGACGTTGTTGAAGCCGAGCTGCACGGCCGTGGAGATGAGCGCGTCATGCGTGACCTCGCCGTTGTTGAAGCCTGAGCATGCGGCGATAAACTTGCTCGACCGGCTGGTGCTCTGCTTCGGCGAATGGGCCAAATGCTCGCAGAGGTGGCGGGTGTAGGGGTCTGCCAGCTGGTCAAGCGTGACAGAATCCCTGTCCTGCTTCGCCAGGTCGATGAGCGCCTGCGCGAGGGCGAACTTGTAGGACGCCGCGTTACGCCCGAACAGGATGACGCTTCGCCAATTGGACTCCTCGGGAGATCCCGTCAGGAGGTACTCGTCTATCGCGCTCATTCCGTCTGCCCCTTTCTACACTGTGCGCTAATTATCGCTCAGTGCGTCCAATTGCATGGGATTGCGGCTTGATTGTTCGGTTCGTGCGGTCTCTATGCGGGCCTCGACGATGGCGCGAACGGCGCTTTAGCTCGCTTAGCCCTCGCGATGGATTGGGCTTGCCGCCCGCTCCTCCGCGTAGAGGATCTCGTTCTGCGCCTCCAGGATGCGCATGGCGTCGCCGATACGATCTGCACACCTCTCGCTTATCGACCTCAGGGCCAGGATCCCCTCGACGTCGAGCGGGTCCAGCTGGTCGGCATGCGCCAGGGACTCGAGCAACTGGTCCAAGCCCCTCGCCAGCCTCCCGGCATCCGCCACCGCGTCGAGCAGTTCGAGGCGCTCCACCTTCTCTTCGTAGCCCAACATCTGCTTGCCTCCTTCTCCCAACGGACGTGTCGCGCAGCACCGTAGCCTTTCCGTGCGGAGAGCCATCTCGCCGCCAGCGTTCCCGTGCGCATATCCGCCGCAAGCGGCGCGGGAAATGCCGTCCGTCCCGGCTCATGCCGCGGCGCCGCGGCTCGGGGACCCGGCTCCGTCCCCGCCGCGACGTCGTCGCCTATCCCCGCCGGAGCCCAGCAACCGCCGACGGGCCGCATCCCATGCCCGGAGGGTCTCGGCGCCCACGCCGGATTCCATGCCGCACGCCTCCGCCCCTCCGACCCGAAACCCGCCCCGGCGCTCCTTGGACGCGGAGGGTCGCACGCCGGCAGGCGGCCCGCAAGGGCCGCGACACTTTTTCGGGTTCTCCGCCCCATGCGCTCCGCGCGCGAACAACGCGAAAAACTGCCGTCGGGAGACTTCTATTTCCATGCCCGACTTCGCTTCCTCCCTTGCCGGCGCGCCCGCGCTGCATGCGACTCACGCGGCGCAAGGCACGCCACAGGGGCGGGCCTCAGAGTCTAAGGAGCAAGACATGAACGACATGAAGGAAAAGGCGATGGGCGCGGTCAAGGCCTTCCTCGAGCGCAAGGGCTACGAGATCGTCGACGAGGCCTGGCAGGGACCCGAGGGCATCGGCGGGATCGACCTCGTGGCGGTGGACGAGGACGGGACCCTGGTCTTCGTCGACGCCACGGTCCGGATCGGGACGGACGGCTTCCCCGAGGCCCACAGGGCGCGCGGGCTGCGCGAGGCGCTGGCGGCGAGGTGGCTCGCCGGCAACGGCGACGACTACGCCGACACCCCGGTCCGCTTCGACGAGGTGGCGATGATGGTCGTCAAGGAGAACCGCGCGCTCCTTCGCCACCACGTCAACTGCTTCGGCGAGATGGAGCCGCTCTCCTAGGCGGCGCGCCCGGCCCCGGGCTCCCGGGGCCGGGCTTTCCCCCGAAACCCGGCCCCTGTACCACGAAAACGTACATATACGTACGTTTTCGTGGTACACTCCGCTTGTCGGACAAATACGTACGGTTTTGTCCCGACGCTCCGAGACTCGGGGCGCGCCGGACCGGATGCGGCGAGGCGCGCCCCACGCTAGAGAGGACGCGACCCATGCGCACGATAGCAATTTCCAACTACAAGGGCGGCGTCGGCAAGACGACGACCGCCGTGAACCTGGCGGCCATCTTCGCCGCCCGGGGCCTTCGGACCCTGCTCGTCGACCTCGACCCGCAGGCGTCGGCCACAGACTTCTTCGCCCTCTACGACCGGGCCGCCTCCGAGCGGCGCACCTCGGTCGAGCTGCTCTACGGCGGCGCCCCCGTGGAGGAGGTCGCCTACGCCGCCGGGGAGGGCCTCGACGTGGTGGCCTCGACCATCGACCTCGTCGACCAGAACGAGATGCTCCTGCGCGAGCAGCGCCTCAAGTTCGCCCTCGACGACGCCTCGGGCTCCTACGACGTCTGCCTCATCGACTGCAGCCCCGTGATGCGCAGGCTCGCCTTCAACGCCTACCTCGCCGCAGCGGAGGGCGGCATGGTCGTCATCCCCGTGAAGCTCGACTCCACCGTGATGCGCGGCACGGCGCTCACCGTGGAGGCGACGCGCTCCATCGCGGACGCTCTGCGCATGCCCACGCCCAGATGGAAGATACTGCGCACCTGCGTGCCCGGCCGCATGACCAACGCCGAGGCTACGGGCGCGGCCGTGCTCGACGGGTTCTTCCCGGGCGAGCAGTTCGAGACGGTTATCCACGCGAGCAGCAAGGTCTGCGAGGGCAGCTGGCAATGGAAGCCGGTGGCAGCCTTCGAGCCGGGGAGCCGCCCCGCGCGCGACTACGAGGCTCTCGCCGACGAGGTGTCCCGTGAGCTCGCCTAGCCAGGTGGCCGCGGGCTTCACCATCACGGGGCTTCTCGACGGCGCGTCGCGCACCCGCGGGCGCTACCCGGTGTCCGAGATAGCGGTGGCCGATATCGCCGATCACCCGGCGAATGCCGCGTACTCCATGGACCCAGCGGGGATAGCCGAGCTCGCCGAGTCCATACGCGAGGACGGCCTCACCGACCTGCCGCTGGTGCGCAAGGTCGGCGACGGCTCGTGGCAGATGGTCTCCGGGCACCGGCGCAAGGCCGCCTACGCGCTGCTCGCCAAGGACGACCCCGCCTACGAGAAGATGCCCTGCCGCGTGATAGAGGGCATCGACGACGAGCGGGCGGTGACGCTGCTCCACGCCGCGAACTACTTCACCCGCGCGCTCACCGTGACCGAGCGCGCCGCAGCGACCGAGGCGCTCAGGGGCGACGCCGTGCGCCTGCGCTCCGAGGACCCGTCGCTTTCCGGCATGCGCGTCGACGACGTGAAGGCCACCATCATCGAGCGACAGACGGGCCGCAAGGTCTCCGGCAAGACCATCGCGCGCGAGGAGAGGCTGGCCCGCCGGATCGCCGAGGACCTCTCGCCCGAGTGGGCCGCCGAGGCCGACCGCGGCAACCTCAGCGCCGAGGCGGTGCGCTCGCTCGCGGGCATGCCGAAGGAGCGCCAAGCGGAGATGCACGCCGCCATGGAGCCCTGGCGGCGCACCAAGCGGGAGCTCTCCGACTACGTGAGGAGCGAGAGCAAAACGCAGGCCGGCCCCGACGGGCGCATCGCGAAGGCCGCGAGGCTCGTCGCCGACTTCCTGGAGAGCCCGCCCGAGAGCCCGAGCGCGGCCGACCTCTCGCTACTGCGCGAGATGGCGCTCATGACCGCCCCGTACGCGGATGCGGGCAGCGATGTCCGAAAGCGCCGCAGAAGGGCTTCAGGCCCGAAATCCAGCAAGTAGCCTATGGCGTCCGACATCGCGTCGGGCGTCCATAGCACTTGGGGACCGGGCAGCCTCGGACCCGTCATGCCGCGGGCCGTTGGGGAGCCCGCTTACGCGAGGCCCGGTCCCAGAGGCGGCGCCCAAGCCGGGCCGCCGCCTGCGGGGGATCCCCCGCGCCCCTAGAGAGACGCGCCCGCCGTGCGGCGGGCCCAAGGAAAGGAATCCGCAATGGAAGAGAGCACCGGCGGCGCCGGGGGCAAGGAGCGCCGCGTCACGTTCCGCATGGAGGGAGGCGACTACGACGCGCTCTGCGAGCGGTGCGAGCGCGCGGGCCTAAGCAAGTCGGAGTACCTGCGCTACCTCGTGCGCATACCGCTGGCGACGGAGGCGAACGCGGGAGACGAGCATCGCATACTCGTCGACCGGAAGGCCCTGTGGGCGATGTCTCGGGAGCTCACGAAGTGGGGCTACCACTACAACCAGGCCGTGCACGCGATGAACCTCATCAACTTCCACGCCCGCCACGGGCGCGTCGACCGCGACCTCGTCGCGGATAGAATCCCGACGATCGAGCACGAGCTCGCCGACGTGAACGCCGCGGCCCGCGAGATGACGGCGGAGCTCGGTCGCATCGGCGCCGACTCGCTCGTGGAGGGCTCGCCATGCCGATCCTGAAGCCGATAAGCGGCCACGGCTCGACGGGCGGCATCCGCCGCTACCTCGAGAAGGGAGGCCGCGCCCTGGCGCGAGACCTGTTCAACCTGAGCTACGACGAGCGCGACGCCGGCGCGCTGGGGGAAGATGCCAAGGAGGCCTGCGCCTGGGACGCCGAGATGGACGCCACGCGCGCCGCGTTCGGCACGGACGCACCCTGGAGGGGTAAGCCCGCGCGCACGTTCAAGCACTTCGTGCTCTCGCCGGACCCCGGCGACGACATCGACCTGGCTGCGCTGCGCGAGCTCGCGTGCTCGTGGGCGCTCAAGCACTTCGGCGACCACGAGATCGCCATCGTCTACCACGACGACAACGCCCGCGGCATACCGCACGCGCACATCGTCGTGAACAACGCCAACCTCCGCACCGGCTACCGCATGCAGACCCAGCACCCCGAGGACCTCAACCGAGACCTGCAGGACATGGCCCGCGAGCGCGGGCTGTCGGGTCTCTTCAACGACCGAGCTCCCGAATCGCCGTCGAAGGCGCGCGGGCATGCCGGCGCGGGCGGGCCCAGGAGCCGCAGGAGCGTCTACCTGGGCCGGGCCGAGAAGGAGATCATGCGCTCTGGCGGCTACTCGTGGGTCGGCGACATCCGCGCCCGCGTCGCGCTCGCCAAGACCACGGCGCGCGACGAGGCGGAGTTCCTCGGCATCCTCGACGCCTTGGGCGTGCACGTCGCCGACAACTCGGCCAAGGCGCGGCGGGACGACTGGGTGTTCAGTCTGGCGGAGGAGCCGTCCAAGAAGGTAACCGGCGAGCGCCTGGGCTTCGTCTACGGCAAGGAGATGCTACGCCGGCGCTTCGAGCGCGAAGACGCCTACCGCCCCACGGACGCGAGCACCGCGCGGATCCGCGAGGCCGCCGAGCGAGCCCTCGAGCTCAACGACCTCTCGGAGCTGAGCAGGCTCTCCTCGGCGCTCGAGACGTGCGCGAAGTTCGACGTCGAGTCGATTGAGGAGTTCGGTCTCAGAATGGCGACGCTCGAGCGGCGCGGCCAGGCGGGTGGCGAGGGGTACCGCCGCCTCGAGGCCGCGCGCGCCTACATGGCCGAGAACGGGCTCATGCCCCTCAAGACCCGCTACGGGGACGTTGAAGGGCGCGACGATGCCAGCGGCAATTCGCGCCAGTGCCGCCGAGCGGACGAGCAACAGCGCATCCTCGCCGCCGAGCGGCAGCGGGTCCAGCAGGACCAGCGCAGGGAAAGGGGCCGGAGATGATGGTGAGGATAGAGTACGAGGGCGGCAGGACAACGCTGTTCGACACGCTCTCGTTCACGGAGGGCTCGCCGTTCTCCGGCGCGAACATGCTCACGGAGTTCGAGCTCGAGATGCGCGAGGAGCCCGAGAAGGGGCTCTGGCTCACGGCGAACTGGCACCAGGTACGCGACGACTGGCGCACCGACGCGCCCGCGGACGGCATCCCGGCGGCGCGCAGGTCCCGCGGGTGGCGCTTCATGCTGGCCTCGGAGGCAGAGCTCGGGCGCGCCCGCCGCGTCCTGCTCGACGGCGACGAGGCGTTCGCCCGGGTGCGGGGATACCTGTGCGACTCGACCGCGATTGGCGCCTGCTACCGCGAGCACGTGGGCCCTCCCTCAAAACCGCTGAAGTCGCAGATAAGGGAGCTGCAGTGCGCGCTGGGGAGGGCGGAGGTCCCGGGTGTGCCCGACGAGCTGGCGAGGCTGCTCGCGGAAGAGAAGGAAGAGGGCGCCGAGGAGGGCGTGCGTAAGGTCAAGGAAGATTGGGGTGACGTCGATGAAGAGGCTTGGTAGGTTCCTCATGGCGGCGCTTAAGGTCACGCTGGGCTTTTTCGTCTGGCTGTTCCGCGCCGTGTTCAAGTGGGTGATGTGAGAAGAGGCGGGCAATTGCCCGCCTCTTCTTCTTGGCATCTAATCTTTCTGATCGTCGATGAGCCAACAGTCGGTTCCGTCCGTGAGCAGCGTCCTGGCTGTCCGGGATGCCGCTGCGATACGTTCGATCTCGCCTTTTCGATCTTCGGCTTCGGACCTCAGTTTCGACTCTCCCGAGCGTAGGCTCGTGCGCATCTCAACCTTAGCCTCGAGGAGCTGCTTTTTTGCGGCGGCTCTAGGCGTCTGGGAGACCAGCCTCTTGAGGGCGTTCCCCTGGGTGCCGCGAGGAAGCGCGATAGGCGCCCCCTTCATGCCCCCGATCTTCATCTCCATGAGCGCGGCGAGGACCTGCCTCTTTTTCAGGAAGCCCTGAGATTTGTCGAGGATCCGCTGTTCTTCGATGAGGGCGCTGCGGTCGTCCATACTGCCGTCGTAGTACATGCGCGTCATGGCGAGCGCCGACAAGGCCTGGAGGCACATGCCGAACTGAGCCTCGTAGGATTGGATCTCTTTAAGCAACGGTTCGAGGTCCTTCTCGCGCTCGGCGGCGCCCCTGACCCCGTCTTCGACGCCGGCGAGTTGCTCGGTAATCCAATCGATTACCTGGCCGACGTCGTTGTACCTGCCCTCGATCTCGTTTCTTGCCGCCTGGCGCGCCTCGGCGGGCTTTTGGAGGTAATCGTCATGAAGGGCTGCGTAGGTTCTGGCGATATCCAGGGCATTTTTGACCTTCGCCTTCTGATCTCCGGCGATCATGGAGGCGATCGATTCCAGCTTGGTGTCGATGCGCTGGAGGCTGTCGCTGATTTCGGTCATGTACGCCTGGCCGACAACCATCGCCGCCGCGGCAAGGCCGATGCTGGCGATCTGCGCGGGGCTGACCCCGGTGGCTTTGAGCGAGACGTCGCCGCTCAGGCGACCCTTTGGGTCTCGGACGAGGGCCCTCACCGCTTCCGGATCCTTCTTCGAGGCGACGAGGTCCTTAAGGCTGTAGCCTTCGGGGACCTCGACTTTGTAGAGCTGCTTTCCCTCGACGAGGTCTATGACATCCGAGGCGAGGCCGAGAAAGGCGTCCGCCCGCTCTCCGATGCCGACGTTGTTCTCTTTGCTCGTATTCGCGATGACCTTGATGCTGTTGAGGTCGTCGATCGCAACAACCTCGACGCTAATCGGCGCAAGTTCTTTGTCGCTCATGCTCTTAGCGCCTATCTCGCCTCGTCGGAGCGTGCCAGGACGTCCCATTTGTTGTACGAACTCTCGGCCTGAAGATCCCTGACGAGGGTCTCATAGCGGCTCTCGAGGTCTTTCTCCTCACACGGGAAGAGCAGGATCATCATGGGTCTTTTGAACTTGAAGTCGGCGTAGACGTCGACGTTGCCGAAGCCGCAAAGCTGTGTGTATATGCTGAAGCCCATGGATTTGCCGCAACCGACATAGACGTCCTCGTAGGCGGAAGGGTCTTTCTCTCGTGCCGATTTCATCGTGACGACGGCGTAGCAGCCGGCGATCGCCATGTACCCATCGCTGAGGTCGGCTTCGCTGGAGACGTTGTTCTCAAAGTTCTCGAAGAAATCTTTTGCGGAGATCGGCGGAAGCGAGCTTGCCACGGCCTTCTTGCGGGATGCCTCGAGTGACTTTTGCTGCTCCTTCCTGTCTTTGATTGCCCGACCCTTTGAAAGGAATGAGTCCCTGGCTTCTCCCAGGCTATCTGCCGCCTGCTTCCCCCTTTGCTGCCCCCAGTCGATCAGAGCGGGCCCGTATTTGTTCACAGCGGGCTCAACGAAGGGCAGAACGTCTTTTCCGATGTCGATAGCCTTTTTGACGTCTTGCAGCTTAATCTTTCCCAATTGCGTACCTCTGTTCATGGACAACCGGAAGCTTATCGAGAAGCAGCCGGCAGCGTCTTGTTTCTATCAAGTGCGTAAATTATCTCACCACATGCAAGACCCCTTGCCGAGATATAGCGGCAAGGGGTCGAAGGGTCATATTCGGTTGTAGTTTCGATCTGCAAGTCCTAGTCTCGGTCGTCGTCGCCGGCTGCGCAGCAGGCGTAGGCCGTGAGCGTGAGGAGCCCCATGAGGAGCCCTATTCCGAAGGGCGCGAATCCCATGCTTCCACCTCCTTCGCGTAGACGACGGTGCGCGAGTTGCTCGTCTGGTAGCTGCACGTCACGAAGGCCCAGGCATGCGCGATGTCCGAAGGCTCTTCCAGGACGACCTCGCAGCGGGACAATTTGTCCCCGAGGTAGGCGTCGAGAGCCGCCGCGTCGGCGAAGTCGGTCCGCTTGCCCTCCGAGCTCGCGTCGACCACGTCGGCCGCGAAGACCTCGAGCTCGATCTCCTTCTCGCGGGTGTAGATCCGGATGGTGCGGTGCCCCTCGGCGAAACCGCGCGACGAGTACTGCGCGAGCGGCGCGAACATGGTGCCGTCGGACATGTGGTGCCCGTAGACGATGACGATCAGGCTCTCGGCGCCCTGCGCGCACCCGGCGTCTATGTAGGGAGCGCCCCATGCGGAGCGCTCGCCGTTAGCATCGTGCGTGAGGTAGAAGTCGGGCGATTCCCGCCGGCCCTGGACGATCGGGTAGTCGACGGTCGTGCCCGGCACGCGCACCCATGCGACGACGGAGGCTGGAAGGGCGTCCCAGTCGATTCCGCCTCCCGTCTCTTGCGCCCCCATCGCCGCGTCCTTTTCCGCAGCGGGCACCTCGTGCACCACGTACGGGTTCCTCTCGGGTTGCGGCAGGACGGCGAGCGCCGCCAGCGCCAGCAACGCCACGGCGACGGCGAGCGCCGTGGCGGCTTTCCCTTTGTCCATGTCCTCCCCCGTTCGCAGGGGAGGCCCCGGGCGGGCGCCCAGGGCCTCCGGTTCGGTATCGATGCGGCGCCGCTACTCTTCCGGCTCTTCGGCAGGCTCTTCGGCCGCCTCGTCCTTGCTTGCGCCGGCTGTCTTGCGCTTGCGGTACGCGAGCGCTCCGCCCGCGCCCGCCGCAGCTGCCAGAGCGGTGCCCGCGGCCACGGCGTAGCCGGTGCCGTCGGGGGCGTCGGCCCCGGTCTTGGCGTAGGGCTCCTCGGGGACCTCGGGCGTGTCGGGGTTGTCCACGACGACGCTCTGCTCGGCGGAGTCGATGTCCTCGTGGGCCGCGACGACGTTGCCGGCGGAGTCCAGGACCTTCTCGAAGACGACGAGCTCGTCTCCCTCGGCCAGGCCCTCGGTGTCGAACTCGAAGGTCACCTCGACGGTGCCGGAGGGCGCCTCGGGCTCGAAGGGCGTGCGCGCGGTCACCTCGTTGCCGTCCTTGTCGAGGAACGGCTCTCCGGTGCCCTTGTCCATGAGCGTGCCCACGGCGATGTAGGTCTCGCCGGGGACGAGGCCCTTGTAGGCCACCGTGTCGATGACCTTGGCCTTGCCGGCCTCGATGACCTGGTCGCCGTCGGCGGCGTCGGCCGCCTGCGTGCCCACCTCGACGGCGACGTGGACTGTCTGGCCCTCGTCGGAGAGGTCCGCGTGCGACGCCACCTCGGCTCCGTCCTTGCGTAGGCTCTCGAACACGACCAGGTCGCGGCCGCCGAGCAGGCTCGCGTCGAAGGAGATCTCTACGTCCCGGCTGCCCGTCGAGAGCGCGGGGGCGAACTCTGCCTTGGCCCCCACGGGCATGCCCGAGGCGTCGGCCACGGGCTCGCCGGTCGTCTTGTCGACGAGGGTTGCCGAGAGCTCGTACTCCTCGCCGGCCTTCAGGCCCTCGTAGGCCACCGCGTCGACGACCTTGGCCTCGGCGTCGGCCGAGACGTCCTTGTCGCCGTCCGCGCCGTCCTTTGCCGTGGTGGAGATGCGCGGGCCCTCCTGGTCGTCGAGGCCCATCCACACGGCCTTCGCGACCGTCGAGTCGCGATCGATCCAGAAGCTCCTGGTGATGAGCTCGAGGCCCTCGTTGGCATCGCAGCGCAGCTCGGTCATGGTGTAGGCGCCGTACGGCAGGGCCGCCAGCGAGTCGTCCACCGGCGCCGAGGAGCCGTCCTCGCCGAGCGAGAACCAGATGCCGGCCTCCGGGTCCATGTCGGCGGCGGCAATCGCGCCCTCGTGGCCGAGCAGGGCGTCGTTGGCGTTGGTGTCCCTCGAGTGCCTGTTCCAGCTGCTCGCGGTCGACGCGTCGCCGTTGCGGTCCGTCACCAGCACGTGCGTCTCGCCGGTGGCCGCGTTCTCGATGGCGAACGGGACCATGAGGCCGGCGTTGTCGGCCTCGCTCTTCTTGGAGAGCTCGAGGTCGTTGCGCACCACCTGGTCGCGGAACTCGAGCACGGCGCCGTCCGCGGAGGCGCTCACGACCTCGCCGGCGGCGCGGACCTCGAAGGTGCGGGGCTCGCCGTCGGTCAGCAGGTAGCTCCCGTTGGTCGCCGTCTCCCGCACGTCGTAGGTCCCGTACGGCAGGGCGTCGGCCGCGGTCTGGGCGGTGTAGGCGCCGGCCTCGTCGTTCCATGCGGTGGCCAGCGTGGCCACGGCTTCGCCCGGCTCGCGCCACTCGCCGTCAACGAGGACCTTGTGCGCCGAGCGGTTCGTGACGGTGAACTCGATCCCGTCGAGGCCGGGGTGCTCGCCAGGCGCCTCCTTGTGGCCGCTGCCCGCGAGCGCCTCGGACGCCTGCAGCTCCTTGTCGGACTTGGTCACCTGCACGCCGCCGCGGAAGACCTCGTCGGTCACGGGGTCGCCCGTGAGGTCGGCCACCTCGCCGGCCTTCACGGTGAATGCGACGGAGGCGTCGCTGGCGCCGTAGCCCTCGGGCGCGCCGGACTCGACGATGCGGTAATTGCCCGCGGGAAGCGCGTCGGCGCCGGTCGCGGCGACGTGCGACCCGTCCTCGGGCGCGGCCTTGGTCGTGGCGCATACCTCGCCGTCCGCGTAGTACTCGCCGCCGACCAGCACGTAGCGGCCGGTCTCGTTCACGACGGAGAAGCTCGCGCCGTCGAGCGAGGCGTCGCCCTGGGGCTCGGCGCCCGCCTCGGAGTCCGTTTTGGCTACCTTGACTCCGCCCGTGGACCAGCTGAAGCTCACGAGCGTCTGGGAGCCGCCGCCGGTCCTGACGCAGAACGCCTCGAACCCGGCGGATACCTTGCCGGCGCCCGCCTTCATCTTGGCGAAGGTCCCGCCGATCAGCTCGGATTTCGCCCAGGAGGCGAACTCGGCGCTCGTGCCGTGCGTGGCAGCCGACTCGGACCCCGAGTAGGCGTAGGCGATGAGCACGTGGCTCGCAGCGGCGTACTTCGCGTCGTCCCAGCCGCCGCCGTCGTACCAGCTGCCGGGGAACATCGACGCGTCGAAGCCGGGAGAGCCGAACGAGTACCAGATCGCCGCGGTCACGTCGCCGCTCGGCACGGGGCTCGTCGAGTAGGAGCCCGGCGCGGGCGTCGGGGACGAGGGCTCGGCGCAGTAGGCGATGTTGCCGTCGGCGCTCATCCACGTGGTGGCGAAGCCGCCGTATGGGATCTTGCCGCCGATGGACACGTCGACCGTGCCCGGCGCGGCGTAGGCGGGCGAGGCTGCCACGGAGGCGAGCAGCGCCCCCGCCGCCAGGATGAGCGCCATGGCGCATCGGAGGAGCTTTTCCTGCAGGGTGCAGTCTTTCGCTGCGTTCATCTTTCCGCCTCCCTATCTCTCGACGCTTCGCTGTGCGCGGGGCGCCTCGTGCTCGGCGGCGCGGCTCGCCTGGCGGGCGTGCTCGGCGCGCTCCGCGAGGTAGCGCGAGCGCCCTGCGTCAACGGCCTCCTTGAGCTGCGCCGGCATGACCTTCACGGTGTCCTTGACCGCGCGGCCGCCCTCGTCGAGCTCGGGCTGGCCGTCCGGGCCCATCACCGTCTTCCTCAGCCACACCTCGCGGTTCGCGAGCAGCGGTATGTCCCGGAAGTCGGCCCCCTTGAAGCGGCTCTCGTTAACGAACATGGGGCTGAACTCGTAGCCTCCCACGTCCATGCCGTCGACGACGGTGCCCTTGGGAAGGGTCGCCGAGTTGAAGGTCCTGGCCTCGCCGGTCGCGCGGTCGGTGTACTCGATGCCCTCGCGCACGAAGCTCTTGTGCAGCGAGAGGTACACGTTCTTCCTCTCTTCCATGTCTTTCCTCCTTTTCGTTTTCAATCGGTCCTTGTCTTCTTCCGCCGGGACGCGTGCCCCGGCGGGGCGCCCCTATCTCATGGCGACCGCCCCCTTCCTCGCTTTTCCGCTAGAAGCCGCTCACGATGTCGCGCGCCCAGGAGCCGCTCTTCACGAGGGCCAGGATGAGCAGCACGCACATGGCCAGGTACTGCAGCGCGTAGGTGAGCCCGTTCGCGACCGCGTCGGCCGGGGTGCCCGTCCCGGGGTTCGCCCCGGTGAGCCCGCCGAGCACGAGCGGGAACGATATGAGCAGCACGAGGATGATGACGCCGGCGATGCAGACCGCCCCGAAGCTCTTCAGGTAGCCAAGGCCTATCTGGCGCGTGGCGTCCATGCCGAGGAACGCCAGCGGGATCGGGGCGAACGCGGCCATGATGTAGAGCTGGAGCGCGCGGGCCCAGCAGACCACGAGGGCGACGACGTAGGCCGCCAGCACCACGACCCAGCTGATGAGGCTCACGACGAGCATGGCGATGAGGGACGGGATGTCGTCGTCGGTGGTGACGACGGACACCTCGGGCAGGTCGAGCGCGCCTCCGGCGCCGAAGAGCGCCTCGACTCGGTCGATGGCGAGCCCGCAGACCTCGTAGATCGACGCCATCAGGTCGAAGCTGTTCTGTATGAGGAACAGGAACACGGCGAAGAACACGAGGAGGAAAACGACCTCCTTGACGCCGGGAAGGCTCTGGCTGCCGTCCATGCGCTGGGAGATCTCGATGAGCTTCAGGGTGAAGACCAGGCCGAGCACCCCGCACCCGATCGGCAGGATGGCAACCTGCCATACGCCCCGGGCTACGTCGTGCATGGTCAGGTCGCTCGAGCTCGTGAGCATGTGCGCGAAGTCGGCCGAGAGGATCCCGTTCGCGCCGATCGACCCGAGCACGCCCGTCTGCGCCTTGAACATCCAGTTGCAGCAGTCGCGCAGAAGGCCGCACAGCCAATCGTTGACGTCCCCGGCTATGTCGGCGTATGCCGGCTGCGCGGGGACGAGCAGGAGCGCGCAGAGGGCGAACGCCGTCGCGGCGGAGATGGCGAACGCCCTTCGGCGCCGCGATTCAAGCGCCCGCACGGCTACATCGCCTCCAGCGAGCCGCCGCGCGAGACCACGGTGACCACCGTCGAGGCGGGGTCGTCGAGCGTGAAGGTCGTCGACGCGACGTTTCCGGCGTAGTCGAGCCACACCTCCTTGTCCCAGGTGGCTCCCGTCGCCTGCGGGGACACCTCCGCCGCCTTCCCGACGACGGCCTCCTCGATGGCGGCGACGTCTGCGCCAAGCGCCTCGGAGAGGCGGCCGTCGGTGCCGGTCACGGAGAACGCTCCGTCTTGCGCCTTCTGGGGCACGTAGGCCTGCGTCAGAAGGTCGCATGCCAGGGTGCGGGCGTCCCCGTCGCCCGAGACCTGGATGAGCGAGAGCCCTCCCGCCTTGTCGCCGGTTCCCTTGACCTCGATGGGCACGCTGAGCACGCCGCCGGCCCCGGAGGGCTCCTCGGCCGAGAAGAACCAGGCGCGCTCGGTGCCGCCCGCGCTCTCCACCATGGCGCCCTCGACGATCCGCAGCGTGGCCGTCGGGTCGTCGGCGCCCGTCCATGCGGTGTTCCAGAGCGCCTCGGCGCCCGAAGCGGCCTTCCCGGTTGCCACGTCGGCGCCTGCAGCCGCGGGCTGCTCTTGCTCCTGGGGACTATCCTGCGCGCCTTCCTGCGGGGCGATGGCGCAGCGCGCCGCGCCCGCGCCGAGCGCCACGACGAGCGCGCCTGCCGCGACGGCGGCCATGACCCTTGACTTTCCCTGCATTGGTTTCTCCTATCTCGCGGTGAGCGCGCAGCTGAAGCTGCCGATGCCGCTCGCTATGCGGCACACGTCGCCCGTTCGCGGCTCGTGTATGTACCTGTCGTCGCCGATGTAGATGGCCACGTGGCCCGAGCGGTAGAGGATGTCGCCGGGCTTCGCCTCCGAGAGCGGTATGCGCCTGAGCTCCTCGTACTGGGAACCCGTGTAGTGGCTTATGCGGATGCCCGCCTGCGCGTAGCAGTACTGCGTGAGCCCGCTGCAGTCGAGCGCCTTGCCGGGGGTCGAGCCTCCCCACACGTAGGGCACGCCGAGCTGGCTGTACGCCGCCTCGACGATCGCGTTCCCGTTCGCGGCCGGGTCCTTCAGGTCCTCGACCGTCATGGAGTCGAACCTGTAGAGGCCCCATTGCGCCATGATCGACTTCAGGGACTCGACGTAGGACGAGTCGGTCGCCCAGCCGGCGTCCTTGAGCCCCTCGGCCATCCTGTCCGAGTCGCGCTTCTCGATCGCCTTGCGGATGAGGGCGTTGCCCGAGTAGCGCCCCGCCTGCAGGAAGACCCTGCTGCGGAAGCGGATGCACTCGGCGTCGCCGGTGAAGCGGATGAAGCTCGCCGTGATCTGGGTGCGCTCGCCGGGCACGTACTCCTCGCTGGTGGCCCAGTTCGCCTTGCCGGCCACCTCAGGGCAGCCCGCGTAGCCCGACCACCACTTCATGCCGAAGAGGTTGTGGTCGCGCTCTGCGAGCCGGCTCATGCGGTCGCCCTGGCCGGACTCCTGGATGATCTGCGCGATGGTGCAGCCCGCCGGGTGCCCGTACTCCTCCTGGCACTCGAGCGCCGCCTCGACCATCTCGTAGGTGATGTAGGGCGGCAGCCCCTCGAGGCCCCGCTTGGAGGCCGCGTCGTCCCAGAAGCCGAACAGCGCGCTCAGCAGCTGCGCGACGGCGAGCGCGCAGGCGACGAAGGCCACGATGCCGGCCACCGCCCCGAGCAGGGCGGGCGCCGCGCCCGAGACCGCGCCCGCGATCGCGGAGGCGGCGCCCTTCGACCCCGCAGCGCGGGCCGCCTCGCCCGACGCCTGCGCGGCCGCCTGGGCCGCCTGGTGCTTGGCCGGGGCGGTCGCGCCGGCTGCCTCGGGGCCGCGCGCGCCTCCCTTTGGGGCGCCGAGGGCGGTCGCCGCCTTGCGGCTGCCTTGGGCTGCTTTCTTCGCCTTCCTCTGCCGCAGCCCTCCCGCGGCCTTCTTGGCCGCACGCCCCGCGTCGTACATGCCCGAGGCGCCCTCGAGCTCCTCCGAGTCGTCGAGCTGGGAGACGGCCTCCCGGGCGATCGCCAGCTTCGCCGCATCGACGCGCGAGCGCATCGCGGCCGCCGCGCGCCGGTCGCCGGCTGGTTGGGACAATTTGTCCCCGAGCCCGCCTTCCGGCGCGTCGGGCCTGGAAGGGCGCCCCTTCGCCGTTGCGGCGGGGCCTCCCGCCTCGTCGAGCGGGCCGGCGCCCTCCGAGACGTTTCCCAGGGCGTCGCGCTCGGTCTCCGCGACGTCGCCCGCGGTGAGCACGTCGCGGCGCCGCGCCCCGACCACCTCGAGCATCCCGCCGCCCTCGCTCGGGCCGGCCATTCCTATTCCTCCGCCTCTCGCGCCGCCCGGCGCATCTCGCGCTCGGCGACCTCTGCGGGCTTGGTGTTCCACAGGTCGTAGAGCGAGCCTTTCGGGAAGTCGTCGGTGATGGGCACGCGGATCCCGGCGCTGATGAGCAGGCCCTCGCCGGGCTTGACCGCGTCGCCGATGTAGCCGCGCTCCGTGGCGGAGAGCTGGAGCATCTCCGCCCATGCGTCGAGGTCGGCGGTGGACTGCTTGTGCAGCAGGAAGAACTCGGAGTTGAGCACCATGTCGCGGGCCTCGGCGTTGGCCAGCATGTGGCTCGTGTTCTGGCTGATGCCGGTGCAGATGAGGCCGAACTTGCGCCCCTCGCGCCACAGGCGGGCGAAGTACTCGACCACCGTCGGGTGCGCGAAGAGGCTCTGCACCTCGTCGATGTAGAGCCAGGTGTAGCTGGGGCGCGGCGGCGTGACCATCACGCGGTTGCGCACCATCTCGAGCGCCGTGATCATGCCGAACACGCGCATGTTCTGGCCGAGGCCGTGCATGTCGATGTTGGTGATGCGGTTGTCGAGCGCCACGTTGCTCTGGCCGTTGAAGAAGGAGAACGCGCCCTTCACGTAGCGCTCGTAGCGCAGCGCGATGTCGGCGGCCTCGGGCTCGGGCTGAGCGAGCAGCGCCGCGTGGAAGTCGCCGAGCGTGGGCAGGCGGCCGTCCCTCGCGCACTCCCGGTACGCCTCGCCGACGCAGCGGGCGATGATCGAGCGGTCGCGCTCCGGCAGGCCCTCGCGGCCCTCGGCCATGAGCGCGCTCGAGAGCGCGAGCACCGCGTCGGTCTTGTACGCGAGCTTGGCGGCGTCGGCGCGGTCCGCGACGTCGGCGGTGTCGAGGGGGTTGAGCACCGCCGAGCATCCCGGGGCGAGCTCGACATTCGCGCCGCCGAGCGCGCCGACGAGGTTGCCGTACTCGCCGGCCGGGTCGAAGATCACGACCTCGTCCTCGGGGTGCGCGAGAACGGTGTTGGTTATCTCGCGCTTCACCGAGAAGCTCTTGCCCGATCCGGGCTTGCCGCACACGAAGCCCATGGGGCTCGCCAGGCGCTTGCGGTCGCACAGCACCAGGTTCCCGCTCTCCTTGGACTGCCCGTAGTAGCCTCCGCCCGCCTCGTCGAGGCTCTGGCTGGCGAAGGGCATCTGCATGGCCACCTGCCCCGTGGTGAGGTAGCGGCTCACGGTGACGTGGTTGTCCCCGAGCGGGAGCACCGAGTTGAGAGCCTGGCGCTGCCGGAAGTGGAGCGGCTCGAGGCCGATCGTGCAGCCCTGCGCGACGCTCGTCACCTGCTGGACGCGGCGGTCGAGCTCCTCGAGGCTGTCGGCCCAGGTGTAGACGAGGCCCGTGTAGACGAACAGGCGCTCGGACTTGTTGCGAAGGAAGTCGAGCAGCTCCTCGGCCTCCTCCTTCGAGAAGCGCAGCTCGGGCGGCAGGATCTGGTAGTCGTAGCCCTTCTTCACGGCGCTCATCTGCTCGTCGATGATCTCCTTGTCCATCCAGTCGATCTGGCGCTTCACGAGCGCAAGCGCCTCGCTCTGCGCGATGGGCTGCACGTGCAGCGTCACGTTGAGCGGCAGCGGCAGGTCGATGATGGAGGCGAGGTAGGTCTCCTCGATGACCGACCCGAAGCTGCGCACCGCGAGCACCGCGCCGTAGCGCCCGTCGCTGCGGAAGCAGTCCGACCTGCCCTCGGGCTTGAAGTCGAGCGTGGAGGGCATGACGAAGTCCTTCGTGCGCGCGCCCGACGTCGGGGACAATTTGTCCCAGGAGAACTCGAAGCGCGACCCCGGGCGCAGCTGCCCCTGCAAGAGCTCGAGCCTCTCGGCGCCGTCGAGGGCACGCGACGAGCAGCGTATGCGCGCGAGCGTCTGCTCCACGTCTCCCCGGATGCGCGCGAGCTTGGGCACCGCGGCGTCGACGTCGTCGGCGCCCACGGCGTAGGTCAGGTAGCGGTGGCGCACGAGGTTCGAGACGCCCTCGCGCATCTTGTCGTTGAGGATCCGGTTGTACTCTTCGGCGAGCCCGGAGGTGGCGCGCTCCCCGGGCTCGAAGAAGACCTTGCGGCCGACCTCGTCGGCGGGGATGGGCGCGTTCACGACCTGGAGCTGCACGTGGGAGTCCGCCGGGAAGTAGTTGAACAGCGAGCTCATCACGGTGAAGGCCGTCTCGCGCGCCTCCTTGCGCGCGGACTGGTAGCTGATGTCGGAGAACTCGACCGTCTGGCTGAACACCCCGGGCATCACCTGGGCGATGCCGTCCCTGTACATGGCGTCGTAGCCGACGTAGGCGGCCATCTCGCTCGAGCGGTCGCGCTCCCGGCGGCGCCTCTGCCGCTCGGCCTCTGCGCCCTTCGAGGCGTCCTTGCGCCCGCCCGTGCCGCCGAGGAGCAGCCCGAGGGTGCTCGGGCGCTTCGGCCTATTCTCCTTGTTGATTCTTGCTCGGCTCATAGAGCTCGGCTCCTTTCTTCCTTGCCCTGCGCCTCGCGCGCCGCCCCGGGCGGCCCGGGCGCGGCGAGCCCTCGGGAAGGCTCCCGGCGAGGCAGGGCTCGTACGCGAGCAGCTGCGGGGAGAGCTCGTGTGCCGCCAGGAGAGGCAGCAGCTCCTCGGCGCGCATGCCGAAGGGCCGCCAGAACCCGGCGAGCCAGAACGGCATGCTGCAGAGCATGATCGGGAAGGCCGCGTCCGCGACGTCTGCGCGCAGGCCCAGGTGGACGAAGGCCGCCGCCCCGACCGCGCTGCCGAAGCCGAGCGACACGCATGCGAGCGTGCGCAGGCTCATCTTCCCGACGATCTTCTCCTCGTACTCTCCGATGTCCTTCTGCACCGGTATCCGGAGCGCCATCCGCGACGCCCCCTATGCCGGCAGCCAGGACGTGTCCAGCTGCCCGAAGTAGACCGACGCGGCGATGATGATCGCGCCGCCGGCGATGGTGGATATGGCGGTCGCGATCTGCGGGCCGCCCTGCTGCTCCCTGATGGCCAGGCCGAGCGAGACCGCTCCCCACACGACCAGGAAGCCGCCGAGGAAGGTCACGCAGCCCGACACGAGCTTGATGACGTTTGCGAGCATGCTGCTCTCCTTTGCTTTCGGTTGACGATGTTCCTTGCTGCTCCTCCCCCGCGGCGGGGGAGGCCCGCGCCCTCCGCGGCCCCGTCACGAGGCGCCGTCCTTCCGCCTGCGGTACTCCGCGAAGTCGAACGGGCCGCGGCGCGCGGCCTCCTCGAGCAGGCTCGAGCGCGGGTGGCGCTCGAGCCGGTACTTCCGGTCCATGAGCGGCATGCACCCGTTCACGAGCACGAGCGCGTCCTCGCGCGGCATGCGCGCCACCTCGGCGGGCTGTATGAGGTCGCGCTCGGAGATGCCGCGGTTCACGGTCCGGGTCCAGCCGGCGCCCCGCGAGTCGCTCTGCGTCTCGCTCGCCACCGTCTGCTTGCCGGCCATCTTGCTGATCTCCTCGTTGGTCTCGTTCGCCTTGCCGCCCAGGTAGAGCAGCGTGTCGCAGGCGTTCACGATGGTCTCGGCGTTGTTGTCGCCGTAGGTCTCCTTCAGCTGCGAGAGCGACTGGGCGATCATCGAGACGGCGATGTTCCTGCTGCGGGTGACGGCGATGGTCCGCTCGAAGTCGGGTATGCGCCCGATGTTGGCGAACTCGTCGAAGACGAAGTGCACCGTCGTGGGCAGCGAGCCGCCGTGAGCCTCGAGCGCCTCGGCGCAAAGAGCGCTCACGGCCGTGTCCATGAGCAGGGCGAACAGGAAGTCGAAGGTCGAGTCGGTGTCGCTCATCGACGCGAAGAGCGCGACCCTGGCGCCCTCGTCGCCCATGTGGGCGAGGTCGAGCTCGTCTTCGGAGGTGAGGTCGCGGACGGCCCTGATGGACAGCGGCTTCAGGCGGACGTTGCAGCTCGAGAGCATCGACTTCATGGTGTCGCCGGCGGCCACGCGGAACTCGCGGTAGCTCGCGAGCGCGAAGTCGTCGGGCGGCGCGGGCTCGCGGACCTTGACCCACTCCCACGCGCCGTCCTCCTCGGCGAAGCCGCGCAGCGAACCGCCCTCCGCCGAGGCGCCGCCGCGCCTCACGTAGCGCTCGCCGGTCTCCAGCTCGCGGAACACCATGTCGAGCGGGCTCATGTAGCCCGGGTCGTCGCGGGCGTCGGCGAGCGAGAGCAGCGTGAGCAGCCCGTCGAGGTTTCGGTCGGCGGGCTCGCAGTGCATGACGAGGTAGGCCGTGAGCGCGGTGTAGACCAGGCGCTCGGCCTTCTCCCAGTAGGGGTCGCCCTTGTGGCCGGCGTCGCCCTCGGTGTTGGCGACGATGCCGCGGGCGAAGCGGATGACGCCCGCCTCGTCGCGTATGTAGGCTATGGGGTTGAAGCGCATGGAGCGCGTGAAGTCGATGGTGTCGAACGCGCGGATCTCGTAGCCGAGCTCCGCCAGCGCGCCGCCCATCTCGCGGATGAGCGTGCCCTTCGGGTCGGTCACGAAGAAGCTGGCGTTGGCCTGCAGGAGGTTCGGCTTGACGTAGTAGCGCGTCTTGCCGGTGCCGGGTCCTCCCACCACGAGCACGTTGTCGTTGGTGTCGGTGGAGAGGTCGAACCTGCGGCTCACGAGGCGGATGCGCGCGTTGTCGGTGAGGATGATGTTGTTGTCGGGGTCCTTGGGGTCGCCGAAGGGCGCGATGTCCTTAGGCGTGGCCCACCTGGAGCTACCGTGCTCCTCGCCGTCGCGCCGGGCCCCTTTGGACCCCAGTGAGCGGGCCCAGGCGAGGAGCGCGCCGCACGCGCAGGCGGTCCCCGCGCACAGGGGAAGCGCCTCCGCGGAGAAGACGCGCCCCGCGCGGAGCGCCGCCGGGATCGCCGCCAAGGCGGCCTCCGGGTCGAGGATCGGGTTCGCGCCCGACGCCGCGATTGCCGCGGCCGCGAAATCTCCCGCGGCGAACGCCGCCGCGGCCAGCGCGGCCGCCGCCTGCCACCTCATCTCTCGGGCCCCTCGATCTGGCGCGGGCCGCGGTCCCGGCCGAGGCCCTGGCCGTGGGCCCTCGACGCCTCGCGCGCACGCTCGGCGCGCTCGGCCAGCCGCTCGGGCGCCTGGCGCCTCTCGGCTATCTCGGAGAGCCGCTCCCTTGCGCGCTCGGCAGCCTTGCCCGTCTCTTGCTCGAGCCGGCGGAAGGCCTCGTCGACCTCGGGCGCGTCCTCCACCTTGAAGAGCAGCCAGTCGCGGCCCTCGCCGGGGATGATGTGGTGCTCGACCGACGCGGCGCGCAGCTTGTCGGAGACGACCTCCTTGATCGTCGCGTACTCGGGAAGCCCCGAGAGCTCCTCGAGGCTGAGCTTCGCGTAGGTCGGCACGCCCTCGGCCGCAATGGCCTCGGCGCGCCCGCCGGCGATGGTCCCGCGGATTCCCGCGAGGCGCTCGGAGAGCTCCCTCGCGCTGCGCTCCATTGCCTCGGCGCCGGCCTCCTGGCCGATCCTCAGCATCCAGTCGAGCAGCCTGCCGCCCGCCTCGTCCCCGTAGTCGCTCGCCATCCCGCGCCTCCCTTCCAGTCGAGATGAAAAAGGGGCGCCTTCGCGCCCCGGTCGTCCCTATTCGGCCCCGACGGCCCTCTCGCGCGCCATTGGGGCGCGGGCTTCCTGCCCGGCGTGCGCGCGGCTCGCCTCGCGGGCGGACGCGGCGCGCTGCGCCAGCGGCTCGGGCGCCTTCTCGTGCAGATGGGCCCACTCGCCGCTGCGGCACTGCTCGGGCGTCGCCTCGCACATGTCGCGCATGGCGCGCTCGAAGCGCTCGGGCTCCTGGGCGATGACGCCGAAGCTCCAGCTCTCGAAGCCGGTCCACGCGTCGCCGTCGCGCTTGAGCGTCCACCACTCGTCGCCGCCGTTCACCTGCTGGATGAACGCGAGGTCGCGGTAGCAGAACCCCTGGCGTATGGCCCAGTTGCCCGAGCCGAGCGCCTCGCGGAGCCTGTCGACGCTGTCCGTGCGGGAGAACTCGTAGGGGTACTCCTCGAGGAACGGGTCGTCCTGCCAGTCGAAGCCGCCGACCTTGAGCCAGCCGTTCTCCTGGCACTTCTCCACGAGCCCGTCGTGCTCGCGGCCGGTTATCCTCTCGAAGCCGTCCATGGGCCCTCCGCCTTTCGTTTGTTGCTTGGCGGGCGGCGTCCTCGCGATGGGGGCACGGTGCGAGTCGGAGCAGGCGTGCGTGCTGGCGCGTCGGCGCCGCCCAAGACGTGTATAGCGATTTCGATTGCGGCGGCGACCGGGGCCGCCCGCGATGGGTCGAGCTGGGTCGAGCCGTCCGCGCCTCCACGGGAAGCGCACAGGTCAGCCGCGCCGGCGCCTGTCCCTTCCGCCCAGGTAGACGGGCCTGCAGGTCTGGGAGATCCTGCTCGCGATGGCCTCTGCCGTGACGCGCTCGCCGCGCCTCGCGAGCCTGTCCGCCAGCGCGCCGGGCGCGTAGTTCGACGTGACGATGGTCGGGCGCATGTCCTCGTAGCGCGCATCGAGCACGCTGAACACGGTGCCGACGGACCACTCGGTCGCGTCCTCCTTGCCGAGGTCGTCGAGCACGAGGACGTCGCACTTGGCGTACCGCGCGACGGCGGCCTCGGTGCCGCCCTCGTCGAACGTCGCCTTCACGCGCTCGAGCATGCCCTTGGCGGTCGTGAAGGCGACCTCGTAGCCCGCCTCGGCGAACAGCCTGGCCATGGCGGAGGCGGCGTGCGTCTTGCCGGCACCGACGCCCCCGTGTATGTAGAGCCCGGCGCCACCGTTGCCCGCGAACGAGGCGATGTACTCGGCGAACTCGGGGCGGTCTGCCTCGGCGGCCCAGTAGCGCCTGGGGATGCCCGCGCGCGAGAGCGCCTTCTCCCGGCGGGCCTCCTCCTCCTTGGCGGCGAGGTTGGCGCGCCTTCGCGCCTCGGCCTCCCGCTCGCTGACCGCGCCCTCGCACGGGCAGGGGGCGGCGGAGACCCAGGCGACCCTGCCCGCCAACGCCGCGCCGAGCGGCTCGAGGGCGGCGCCGCAGTGCGGGCACGCCCTCGGCTCCGGCTCGTCGAAGGAGAGCCCGGCCGCACGGGCCTGCTCCAGGGTGATGAGTCCCGCTCGGTCCATCGGGCGCCCCTTCCTTATCTTCTGAAGTCCTTGTTGTCCCTTTTGCTTATTGGGTGGCATATCGTCAGGGGTTTCCCTGTCATCTCGTCAGGGGTTCGGGCTGCGAACCCTGACGGTTCGTCACCCTTGTTCTCGGCGAACCCTGTCATTTCGTCACCCTTTCGCGCCGGGAACCCTGACGAATCGTCAGGGGTTGCCAGCGCTCCGGGCGGCAGCCTCTCGCGCACGATGCGGTACCGCTTGGTGGCGTGCCCGCGCGCCGGGGCGTGCACGCCGCATTCCTCGATGAGGCCCCGGTCGAGCAGGTCGCGGATGGCGCGGTGGACGCTGCGCTCCTGCACGTTGAGGAATCGGGCCAGGCCGCCCTTGCTCTCGAAGTAGCCGCACCCGGCGTCGCAGAAGCCGAAGATGCGCGCGTAGACGAGCAGGGGAAGGCCGGAGAGGCCCAGGTCCGCCATCATGAAGTGCCGTACCGTCGTGAACTCGCGCGGGGAGGGGCCGTCGCGCCCCCTCGGGCCTGCGGCCGCCATCGGCGCTAGCCCCTTCTGGGCGAGCCGACGACGCTGTTGCGCTCGACCCATGCGACGAGCTCGTCGTGCAGCACGATGCCGTCGCGCGTCTTGCCGCCGATGTAGCGGATTGGGAACGGGTCGTCGGGGTCTTTTGCGAGCCGGTACATGGCGTCGCGGCTGATGCGCAGCATCGCGCACGCCTCGTCGGCGCCGAATATCGCGTTGGTCGATGCGATGAGCCTCACCTGGCTCCTGCTAGTGCTCTTGGTCATGGTCGTCCTCGAGCTCCTTTCGTCTCGAGGCTCCCTCGCGTGCCCGGCCGCGGGCGGCTCCCGGGGCGGTCGCCGCCGTCATTTCCTGCCGCTCCTCGATTCGATGTAGGCGTCCACGGACGCCCTCGAAACCAGGAGCTTCCTTCCGAGCCTGTACGAGTCGATCTCTCCCGACCAGATGAGGTCGTACGCCTTGTTTCTGCTCGCCCTCATGTACTCCTGCATCTCGATCACCGTCATCCATTCGTCGCGGCCCTGGTTGTTCTCGGACGCGGCGCATTCGGCTGTGCGTGCCATGGTTCCTCCAATCTTCCCGTGCGGCACCGTGCGGGCACACCGCGCGGCACAGTGTCCCTTTTCGTCTGCGCGACGATTGAACCGCCTGCTGGCGCTTGGCGCGCATGGCGGGAACGGAGACGGGTCGAGGTGGGTCGAGCTGGTCGGGCCTCCACGAAACGGCCATGAGCCGCGTGGCTTAGCTCTCAGCTAAGTCCCTGAAAAGTAAAAGGCGCCCATGCGGGCGCCTGCCTAGTAGCTGGAGTTGTTCGGTTGTGGTCGGAATGCTCGTCTTCCGCGGTGCTGTCGTCCGGGGTCCGGCATCTGTCGTTCGCCTCTTCTGTCGTGTTTGATGTTGCGTGTTCTGCGAGCGACCTTGCGCGGGCCTGTCGGCCCGTTGCCCCAGGTGCACCCGGATAAATGGTACCCATCCGTTGGGACATGGGCATCGCGGGAGGGGCGTCTGGGCAAGCTAGGGCGGACGAGCGGACGTCGGCAACGTATTTCGCTATCGTTCTCGTTCTTAAGGGCTAATAGGACGGCGGTGAATTGGCTGAAGATTCGTGCAGCAACGCGCGATAAACCAGCAGGTAGGCTCTGACGTTTGCGCATGATGTTAAAATCTGTCGCATGCTGATTCTAAATGTAACCTCGAGCTCAAGGGCGGTGTCTGGAATGGATGGCTTTGATTTCGGTAGCGCGAACGATGCACAACGCAACGCCATCACCTCAACCGAGGGGCCGCTCCTTGTTACCGCGGGTCCTGGAACTGGGAAGACGTTCACTCTCGTTAAGCGTGTCTCTTACCTTGTGCAGGAAAAGCACGTCGACCCTTCGAGCATTCTTGTTGCGACATTTACCGAAAAGGCCGCAAAGGAGCTTATAACGAGAATCTCCAACGAGCTCGCCGCCAACGGCGTCGAGTTCGACGTCAATGAGATGTACGTTGGTACGTTCCATTCGATATGCCTAAGGCTTATCAAGGAGCATATCGAATACTCGAACGTAAGAAAGAACTACAGAGTTGCTGATTCCTTCGACCAGCAATATCTCGTATATCAGAACTACTGGAGTCGTTTCAAATCGCTTGAGCACTTCGCCGAGCTCCCAAAGAAAACGCGCGTGTGGGACACGTGCGAGCAAATCTGCAGCATCGCCAACGCGATGTCTGAGGAGCTCGTCGACGTCGAAGAGATGCTCAAGAGCGATGACCCCATCACGCTCGCTTATGCCGAGGTAGCCGAAGCGTACAACGAGATGCTGACCGAAAAGAACTGGCTCGATTTCGCTCATATCCAGCTTGAGGCGTACCAGCTGCTCGCTTGGCATCCGAACGTGCTCTCCGAAGTACATGACCAAATCAAGTATGTCATGGTCGATGAGTATCAGGACACGAACTATATCCAGGAACAGCTAACCCTCCTTCTTTCCAAGAAAAGCCATAACGTCTGTGTTGTCGGGGATGACGACCAGGGCCTTTACCGTTTTCGAGGCGCCACGATCCGAAACATCCTGGAGTTTCCTGACAAGTTCGGCGATGGCGATTGCGTGCGCATCGCCCTTACCGACAACTACCGTTCCGACCCGGGGATCGTTGCGTTCTACAACGAGTGGATGGAGCGCACCGCTGGCCCACGCTTTCGATTCGACTGGGAGGGCTATCGCTTCGAGAAGACGATATACGCTACGAGGAAAGGCGTCGATGGTGCGCCGGCCGTGGTCAGGATCGGCGATGACGAGGACTATTGGTGCGATACCGTTTGCGACTTTGTCTTGCAGCTTAAGAAGCGCGGCGCAATCGACGACTACAACCAGATCGCATTCCTCTTCAAATCGGTCAAGCACAGAAACGCTCGCGACCTTGCCGAGCGATTTGAAGAGCGCGGAGTCAGTGTTTACTCGCCGCGCTCGGACGTCTTCTTCGAGCGCGGCGAGGTAAAGCTTGCAATCGGAGTTCTGCTGCTGCTTTTCCCGAGATACGTGCAGCGCCTCGAGACAGGTGATTTTAAGTATGCGGACGAGACAAGCATCCGCTACTACGTCTCGTGTATCCTGAAGGCGAACGAGCTGCTTAAGGACGAGGACAACGCGGCTCTTCGCAAGTGGATTGCCGCCACGGGACGTGCGCATACCACTATGGCGAAGAACACGGACTACGCATTTTCAGGACTTGTCTACCAGCTCTTTGAGTTTGAGCCCTTCAAGTCGATTATCGACACGCCCCTTGATACGGGCGTCCATGACCAGAGGTCAGTGCGCAATCTCTCGATTCTCGTTGGGATCACGAGCAAGTTCGAGTACCTGCAGCGCGTAGACATCTTCACCGCCGAAAGAATCGACGCTACCCTCGAACGCTTTTTCAACACCTATCTTCGCTTCCTTATGTTAGGCGGCATTGACGAGTATGAAGACGAGACGGAATACGTGCCGAGCGGCTGCGTGCCCTTCTTGACCATCCATCAGTCGAAGGGGATGGAGTTCCCCATTGTCGTTGTGGATTCGCTCTACGCGACGCCCACGAAGGCCGGCGACGAGGTGCTCCAGGGCATCAAGGACCGCTACGGCGCCCGAGAGGCATATGAGCCCATCGACTCCATCAAGTACTTCGACTTCTGGCGGCTCTACTACACCGCGTTCTCGCGTGCCCAAGACCTGCTCGTTCTCACACACCGAGAGGGAACCAGGAAGATCGGCAAGGCGTTCGAGGAGCCCTACGGCGAGTTGCCCACCTGTAATCCCGACACGTTCCCGTTCGACAAGTTCGCCTTCCACCACGTGAAGGAGAGCGACCTCAAGCCCGTCTATTCGTTCACGTCCGACATCTCCCTCTACGAGGGGTGCTCCGTGCAGTACAAGCTCTTTCGCGAGCTCGGCTTCACCCCCGTTCGCGTGGGTGCGACGCTCTTCGGCCAGCTTGTGCACCAGACGATCGAGGACGTGCACCGTGCGGCGCTGCGGGGCGAATGCGACCGCATCACATTGGAGAACGCGGACGATTGGCTCCAGTCGAACTACGAGACGCTCTCCACGAGTCAGCACGCTTACTTGAGCAAGGTCGTGATCGATGCCGCGAAGCGGCAGGTCAGGCGCTACATCGAGAGGCGTGCCGGCAGGTGGGACGACATCGTTGAGGCTGAGGTGCAGATTGGCCTTTCCAAGCCCGATTACATCATCCACGGCACCGTCGACCTCATCGAAGGCGACGACGGCACCGTCGACGTCGTCGATTTCAAATCGGAACGCAAGCCCGACGTCAACCGCGACTACGAGCTGCTCGAGACGTATCGCAAACAGCTCCTCCTCTACGCGCACCTTATCGAGGAGAAGACCGGCAGGTCCGTGGGCAAGATGAAGCTCTATTACACCGGAGAGGAGTCGGGGAACCCCGTGATCACCTTCAGCCGCGACAAGCGATCAATCGACGCCGTCGCGGCCGAGTTCGACGACGTTGCCCATAAGATAATGAGGAGAGAGTATTCCTGCCGTGCCACAAACGCGCGGCTCTGCGAAAACTGCGACTTCCGCTACTACTGCAAAAACTAGGAGTTAGACATGGCACAAAACGAGACCGGAGAGCTCTTTGAGTTCGACGACCGACCTGTAATCAAGGGATACCCCGAGCTGAGGTGGACGGGAAAGCGCCCATACCGCTCGACGCAGTACTTCCCCGCACAGCTCAAGGAGAGCTACGGCGAGCCGACCGACGGTTGGATGAACAAGATTTTCTGGGGCGACAACCTTCAGGTGATGAGCCACCTGCTCAAGGAATATCGCGGCAAAGTTGACCTTATCTACATCGATCCGCCATTTGACTCGAAGGCGGACTACAAGAAGAAGATCAAGCTCAAAGGAAAAGTCGTAAAAAATGACTGCTTGCTTTTGAAGAGAAGCAATACGGTGACATTTGGACGAGCGACGAATACCTTCAATTTATGTATGAACGCTTAATAATTTTGCGCGAGCTTCTGTCCGACGATGGCGCGCTCTATCTTCACTGCGATTGGCATAAAGTCGCCCAACTTCGCTGTGTTCTAGACGAGGTCATGGGGCCCAATAATATGATCAACGAAATTGTATGGAAGCGAACCAGGGCTGCCCACTCGGACGCTACCTACTTTGGCAAAGTTCACGATACGATTCTTGTTTATCGCAAAACTCCGCTGGTCAAATTCCATACTCAGTACACTGAGCATTCGGACGAATATGTTGCTCGTTTCAATAAATCCGAAAACGGGCGTCGCTACATGCTCGTACCGCTTCATGGGCCGGGACAAGGAGAGCCTCGTTCTTTCTTCGGGAAGATGATTGCTCCGCCTGCCGGGAGGTGTTGGCCGAGGCAAGATAAGATTGATAATCTCATCGCGGAAAATAGAGTGGAATTGACAAGCAACGGTACACCATGCCGCAAATCCTATCTAGATGAGAATAAGGGCAACCCAGTTTCCGACTGGTGGGAAGATATCATCCCGCTAAACCCCGTGGCCGCCGAGAGAACTGATTACCCTACTCAAAAGCCCGAAGCGTTGCTTCAACGAATTATTGAAGCGTCTACCGACGAGGGGGATCTCGTCCTCGACTGCTTCATGGGAAGCGGGACAACTCAAGCTGTGGCTATGAAGCTCGGCCGCCGCTTCATTGGTGCCGACATTAACCTTGGGTCGATTCAGACCACGACCAAGAGGCTGCTGACAGTTACCGACGAGCTCGGTCGACAGATTGGCAACGAGGACAAGTATCTCGGCTTTGAGGTTTACAACGTCAATAACTACGACTTCTTCCGGAACCCGGTAGAGGCGAAGGAACTGCTCATCCAGGCGCTCGACATCCAACCGTTTACAATCGACAACGTCTTCGACGGCGAGCTCGATGGCAGAAAGGTGAAGATCCTCCCAACGAACCGTATCGCAACCCGAGCGGACCTCGAGGGGCTTGTCGCCAACCTGCCTTACGCCGTTTACGACGCGCATAAGGAGGAGAATCCGTCCGCAGCCGTAGACCACATCACGCTTGTTTGCATGGGGCACGAGCCTGACCTTAAGGCTGCACTTGAGAACGAGCTGAGTGAATACGTGGTCGATGTCGAGATCGTCGACATTCTACGCGACAAGAAGGAACTCGAGTTCAAGCGCGAGGCTGAGGCGAGCGTCATCGTTGAGGACGGCAAGCTCACGATTAAGTCGTTCTACCCAATGAACCTGCTCCAGAAGTTGAGCCTGCAGAAGGAATCAGTCAGCGATTGGCGTGAGCTCGTGGAGTCGGTGTTTGTCGACTGGAACTACGACGGAGCCGTGCTCGAGCCGGCAGTTATCGATATTCCTGAAAAGAACGGACTCGTCGTTGGCGTCTACGACGTTCCTGCCGATGCTGGCCGTATCAAGGTGAAGATCACCGACGTGCTCTCCGAGTCGCTTGAGGTCGAGGTGGGATAGGCCATGGCGAAACAGTACGATGAGACGTTTGCCTTCTATGAGCAGCTAAGACATTACTACTTGGACAACAAGGGACGCATCCGCAAGAACTACAAGCGGATCACCCTTAAGATCCTCGACTACAACGACCGGGCAGTCAACCCCGATGCCTTCCTGCGGCCTCCGCAGTTCGAGGCGTTCGAGATGTACGTTTTCGTGAAAGAGTTTCTCGGGAACAGGCCGATGTACGAGATCTTCGACGATTGGCGCAAGAGACGGGGCGTCTTCGCTGACGCATCGTTCTACTCGCGTGGCCAGGAGACGCTCTTCGACACCGCGAGCGACAAGCAGACTGCGACGCTCTTCAAGCAGATGAGGAACGTCTCGGAGAACTACCCCAACTACATCTTTGCCCTGACGATGGGATTGGGTAAGACCATCCTGATGGCCACCTGCATCTTCTACGAGTTCCTGCTTGCTAACAAGTTCCCGCGGGACGAGAGGTTCTGTCACAACGCCCTCGTGTTTGCGCCCGACAAAACGGTGCTTCAGTCGCTAAAGGAGATTCCGACCTTCGACAAGTCGCTCGTCGTCCCTCCCGAATACGTTTCCGTCATCGACCAAAACCTTCGGGTGCACTTCCTGGAGGACACGGGCACCACCCTTCATACGCTCGACGGGTCGGATTTCAACCTCGTCATCTCCAACGACCAGAAGATCATCGCAAAGAGGAAGCATGCCGAGACGTCTGCGGCAGAGCGGCTTTTCACGATGCCGTCGGGGCTTCTGAGCGTTGTCTACGGCGACGACGCCGATGCTGACTCTCAGGACGAGGGCGACCTCATCCTTAACCAGCGTTTCGCAAAGCTATGTCGACTTGGCCAGATGGGCATATACGTTGATGAGGCGCACCACCTCTTCGGCAAGGCGTTGGAGAGATCCCTTTCTGACAAAAAGACGGAGAACGGCCTTCGCCGCACAATCAACCTGCTTGACGAGGCCCTGACCAACAAGGGGTCGGGAGTCGTCGCGTGCTACAACTTCACCGGTACGCCGTATGTGCAGAACAAGGTGCTCCCTGACGTCCTCTATGCTTACGGCCTTGCCGAGTCGATCAACCGCGGCTACCTCAAGTCCGCTCGTGTGCGCAAGTATGAGCATGTGCGAAGCGAGTCGTTCCTGCGCAGCGTAATCACCGAGTTCTGGAACACGTACGGCGAGAACAAGGTGGAGGGCCTTCTTCCCAAGCTGGCGATTTTCGCAACGCAGATCGAGGAGGTTGAGAACGAGGTTCTTCCTACCTGCGAGAAGATTCTTGCCGAACTCGGCATCGATACCTCGAAGATTCTTGTGAACACGGGAGACACTAAGCTTACCAAAACCGAGGACATTCACATCTTCAACAACCTGGACAATCCGAACGCGGGCGGAAACGACAAGCAGTTCATCATTCTCGTAGGCAAGGGCCGCGAGGGTTGGAACTGCAGGTCGCTTTTCGGCGTAGCACTTGACCGAGAACCAAAGTCTAAGATCTTTGTCCTTCAGGCAACGATGCGATGCCTGAGGCAGATCGGCGTCGGGCAGCAGAGAGCCACCGTATTTCTTTCCGAGGCGAACTTCGAGACGCTCGACAGCGAGCTAAACAAGAACTTCAACATGACCGTTTCCGACCTCAAGGACAGCGGCGACAACCGGCATGTGTATCAGGTGAGAATGGTCCCTCCGGAACGGAAGGTCAAACTCTCCAAGATTCGGCGTGAATATCGGCTCGAGGAGCGCGCTGGCGAAGAGAGCGTCTGCTTCGGGCTCGACAAGCTTGACCTGAGCCGATACGAGTCACATGTATACGAGAAGGCAAGCCTAACCCATGACCTCTCCTTGAAGGAAGTCAAGGCGGATTTCTCCGGCGAGCAGGTTGCCTACTCGGAAATGACGCTCGTTGCGGAAGTGGCGAGGCAGCTTGGCCCGACAGTAACCTGCCTTGCCATCGAAAAGCTAATCGAGGGCTCGGCTGAAGGCGTCGAGGGCGTGCTTTCTTATGTGAACAAGCATAACGAGCTAATCTACGACGTGATCGTTCCTAGAATTTTCGAGCACCTATTCGAGGTTAAGGTCGATAAGAAGGCGGAGCCTGTTGAGGTGAGCCTCCTCAAAGCGCCGAAGGACTCTGCCTATTACGAATTCTCCGCCAAGCCCGAGCTCGTCGTCAGGCGCTCGGAATCCGAATACGATGACTGCGCTGAGAAGAGTTTTCACGCCGATACGTACTGCTTCGACTCGCGACCCGAGAAGGAGCTGTTCAATCAGCTCGTTTATTCGGACAAGACTGAGGAGGTCTTCTTTACTGGCATGTTCACCTCGGGACAATCGGAACTCGCGATTCAGTACGTCGACCCCGAGTCGCACCGAATTCGTAGTTATTACCCCGACTTTTATGTCAAAAAGAGTGATGGCACGATTGAATTGATTGAGGTCAAGGGTGATAACAAAATCGACGATGAAACCGTGCTGGCAAAGGCCGCCGCGGCTCGCGACATCGCCGACGCGTCGAACATTGCGTACGGCATTATCGGCGGGAACTTCATCATGGAGAACGACGTGACTGCAATGAGCCTCAAAGAAGCTCAGGAAGAGTCGATTGCCCTTGCGAGAGGCATCGAACAAACACCAAACGCTACTCTGTTCGACGAGTAGGCTGTCTAGCCCGCACTTTGAACTGCACGACTCAAAGTGCGGGCTATCTTATGCCCTCACGCACCAGGCGTTAACCAACTTCTCATCGCCGCGGCCGGGATGTACATCGCTTGCGACTTCGATGCGGTTGATCACAGGTTCGGGAACATCGGCGATAAAGTCGCACGATAAGGTGCTTAAGGCCGTTCTTAAGGTCGAAACAAAGCCGCCTGCTACGATTCTTACGGTCATCGCTCTTGTATATCCCTTCTGACCTGCGGGAACGTAAGAGGGTAAAGCCGCTGGCTACGATTCACTTCGCTAAAGAGGCACCAAAGAGGAAGGTCGGCCGTTCTTGTATCCATTTCGGGCGATTTTGAGCCTCAAAACCTTCCCGTTTTTGTCCCCGGGACAAAAATGAAACTACGGGCTCACGGTTTCGAAATAGTTCGCGGATTTGTCCCAGGATTTGTCCCAAACGCCTACGTAAAGACACGCGGAGGGATTCGGCGGCAAGACGGTTGAAGCCGACGACCGAACTAGAACCAACTGGAATGGTGCGGCGACAAACGAGCGTGAAAGAGTGGGAGTAGAACAGACGTTCGATTCTATGCTATAGTGTTTGCCAATGGGCGCGGCATCTTCCGAATCCGCGCCCATTGCTATACGGGCCTTACGATGACGAGCTGACGATCATAGGCGCCATGCGTGCATTTGCGGCGGAACGGGGATATGCGCCCGACTTCTCCGAATCCCGCCTCTGTCACGAGATTTACCTCTCCGACCCGCGCAAGTACGCGCCGGAGAAGCTCAAGACCGTGATTCGCCATCCCATCAAGCCGATTTAGCGAAACGAGCGCCGCCGTGCGGTCCGGCTTTTGGGGTTTATCAATTGGTAGTCCGCGTCGATCGAGCAAGCTGCCCTGCCTCCCGGCAGGTGCGTAATCCCCTTGGTCGATCCGTCTCGAGGTGCGCTCTTTGCTCATCTTGTGGCGTGGAGTTACGATACTCCTAAAAGTGTAACCAGATTCGAGTTTTAGGAGCAGCTTTTGAAGGGTGGCAGACTCAGGAACCGCGATAGATACCTCGAGGAGGCGATGCTCTTCCGTGACACCGACCTCATCAAGGTGATCACGGGCGTGCGCAGGTGCGGCAAGTCGAGCCTTCTCGATCTAATTAGGATGGCCATCGAGTCTGAAGGAGTCGCTGGCCGCGGCTTTGTGAGCGTCAACCTGGAAAGCAAGGGTACGGGCATCAAGACGGAGGACCAGCTTTATGATTACGTTCGCGGGCGCCTGTCGGACAAGGGTCGCACCTACGTTTTCATAGACGAGCCCCAGAGAATCGATGGCTGGCAGGATGCGGTCAACGCAATGAGGGTCGACTTCGATTGCGACATCTACCTCACGGGCTCGAATGCGTATCTTCTCTCGAGCGAGCTGGCCACCTATCTCTCCGGGCGCTACGTAGAGGTAAAGATGCTGCCCCTGTCCTTCTCCGAGTTCGCCGACTTCTGCGGAATCGAGTTCGTATCGGGAACTTCGGTGGCTCTCACTCCCGAGGGGGATCCCGTTCTCTTCGACGACATGCTTACTCGTTACCTTGAGTACGGGGGCATGCCAGCCATCGCATCCCTCTCGACGACCCAGGCGCAGCACTCGGCGTACATGTCCGGCGTCTACGAAGCCATCGCCGTGCGTGATATTGTCAACCGTGAGCGCGGGAAGGGCAAAAGTGCGGTGACTGACCCTTCCCTGCTGCGCCATGTGGCCGAATTCCTGGCGGACAACATCGGCAACGAGTGCTCGTCGAGTCGAATCGCCGGCGCGTTAACTTCTGCGGGGCCGAAGACCACGAACAAGACCGTTTCCTCGTATGTGGGTGCGCTTGAGGAGGCCTTCCTGTTCTATCGTGCCACGCGTTACGATTTGCACGGCAAGGCGCTCCTCAAGACGAACCCAAAGGAGTACATCGTCGACACCGGCTTCAGGACCTGGATGGCCGGCTATAGGGTCACGGATACTGGCCGCCTGTTCGAGAACGCCGTGTATCTCCAGCTGCTCTACGAAGGATGGAGCGTGCATGTGGGCAAGCTCTATGGCAAGGAAGTCGACTTCGTTGCGACGAAGGACGGGCGCGTGCTCTACGTGCAGGCGACTGACGAGATGTTCGCAAGCGAGACCAGGGAGCGAGAGATCGCCCCTCTGAAGTCGATACGAGACAACCACGAGAAGATCGTGGTCGTGAGGCAGGGTTCCTACGACACGGATATCGACGGCATCCGCATCGTGAGCGCGAGGGACTTTTTCCTCTAGGGCCATGCGATTCATCGCGAGGCAGTTAGGTCCAATCTGGGGAACCATCCGATTAAGCTCGTGTTTTACCAAGTATCTGAAGATATGTACCGAATGGTCGATGGGCTTCGACTGGATGACCTGACGGTCTCGGTGTTCTTCCGGGGCGAGGGGGATGCCCCCGTAGTCGTCGCGCCTCTGTTCGTCCAAACGATGCAGGACTATATGAGGCTTGCCAATATCGATGCCGAGGTGTTTGCCGCTACGTTGAAGCAGTATCCAGTCACCGAAGTTAGCTCTGCCTACGTCAACGACAAGATGCTTGAAATGCTATCAGCCTACGATCAAGATGCGTGCTGTAAGGAAGAGTTGCTGAAATGCTGCGAGATGACCGTAGACGCCCTGGAAGCTTTTGCGGATCGAGAGGCAACCCTGATAAATCGATATCAAATTGCCGCTCGAAAGCGAGATCTTACTAGCGAGGAGAAATCTGAGTTAATGGCAATCCAGCTGAATTCAGATAGTGCGCTGTCGAAAGCATGCGCAGCAGCCTTGCGCGGAGACTCGGACATGGCCTCTGCGCTCAGAGCGTCACTTGACGAAGAAGCACGAACGACGCTCGGCTCATGGCCGATCGGCCGTTTCTTCGCATAAGACCGCATAGACTTTTTGAGGCATCGAAATGAAGCTACTCGTCGAATCGATTAGAAATGCGGTTGAGAAAGACTGCCTTATCCCAGCCCTTATGTCTTCCCTTACCATTCCCGACGCCATGGGGCAGCTTCTTTATCCCAATCTCGTCCTTCATAACGGGAAGAGAGCGGCGGGGCGGCAGTATGTGAAGTGGTTTGATGACTGGGCGGCAAACGACTTCCTGTTTTCGGGAGACCCCTCGAACGAAGGTGAAACGATTCCAGGTCAAATCTTTAATGGGAAGATGTGCTGGAAGCTCCGGTGCTCCCTGTTGCATTCAGGCGACTACGATGTGTCGGTCGATGCTCCCGAGAAAGACGAGAGCTTCGACTACGACTACAAGTTCGAGCTTGTCCTCCACGGGTGCAACGCCCTCTGCTCTTCCTGGTCGTCGCCCAAGAGCGGGATGCGTGCGACTAAGAGCGTGACGTTCCGCGTTGATGCGGCGTCGCTCGCGAGCTCGCTGTGCAACGCCGCGGAGGCCTGTCTTAAAGAAACGGGCGAAACGGTCAGTTACCCCAATCTGGAGTTATTCGACGTGGCTGCATGGGCGGATAGATTCAATACTCGCTGAGCCATCTCGTCAAACTCCTTGTGTGCTAAACGTTGGTGTTGGCGCCCCGGAAAAGGGGTGTGGCCAGCGCCTAGAATCTTCAGCTACCACGCTGAGACGATAGGAGATGACCACATGGACACTATGGCGCACGAGGCGCCCGCGACGCCGTTGCTTGCGTTTCGCTATCGCTGCTCGAAGCGTGTCGCTTGGGGCCCTGGCCGGAGGAGAGACGACCGCTCCCTGCGAGACTGCGGAACCACCTATATCCGCTTGCTGCGGGCTTGCTTGAACCAGTTCCTCTTGAAAGAACCTATACCTCCGAAGAACTTGTTGTACGTCTCACCGTTCTCCTTGGCCTCGTACTTGACCAAGGCAAGTTCGATGGTGCAGAGGTAATCCGCCACTTGCTCGAGGCGGTAATCGGTCATCGAGGTCTTGCGGCGTCGGACGACCCCTTTTGAGAGGACCTTGCCCACCGAGCGGTCAAGCGCCTGTTTGACAATGTCCTGACCGTTGTCGTAGTAAACCTTCACATCGTCGAAGGATTGAAAGAAGCCCAGGTGTTCAATCGTGGCAGAGGAGATATCGCGCCCCATACGTTCCATTAGCCTTGCCGGGTCTTCGAACTGGCTGCGGTGGTAGACGAACGTGATATAGGAAATGGGAAGTTTGCGGACGAACGAGGAGAAACGGGCGAGCATAACCTTGCGCTGCTCGATGTCAAGAAACTCATAGTCCTTGTGCCCGTTCATGAGAGGCTCGGAGTGAAACGGAATGTTAGGGAGATCGGCCCTGACAAGCTTGGCCTCATAGCCCGTGACCGCCTCGGCGATGCTGCCTGCCTGGTCGTGAAAGACGAGTACGAGCGGGTAGTAGCGAGCTTTGCCGCCGCGGTCGCCGCTCTCGTCGACGAAGATGCTGAGCTCCTTGGCCAATGGGGACTCCTAATGGAATGGATAAAAAAATAGCCGGGGGACTCCCCCGGCACCTGGAGGTAGCTTAATGAGCCACCAACAACCTTATAGCGTGTGCTGGCGGTGAGTGCAAGAGGGGAACGGGATGAAACCGCTGTTGATAGTGCCCCTGAAATAGATTCGCAGCTTCTTCAAGATTACGGAACACGAGAATTTATCGTTGGAGCTGGTTTGCGATAACAACCCGAAGCTTGCCTTTGTCTGTATGAACCTGATTCAGAGGCGCAGTGACACCATCCACGAGGGCGTGCCTGAGCTCCTTTCGTCTCGAGGCTCCTTCGCGTGCCCGGCCGCGGGCGGCTCACGGGGTGGTCGCCGCCGTCATTTGCGACGTGCTTGAAGCGGAGGCATCCGATCAGGCCGGCCTTGCGTCCTGGGTCGCCAACATCCGTGCAGCGGCGGACGAGATGGCGACTCGCATCGCTGACATGCTCATGCACATGGGCGGCGACTAGACAGGGCGATCCCTGCAACGGGCATTATTATCCGGGAAGCGTTTGATTGCGAGGCACGCCGGTGTGAGGGCCTGAGTCGTCAGGCCCTCACAGGGGGACCGCGATGGTGGCCACCGCGCCGCCCGAGGGGCTGTTGGCGAGCGAGACGGAGCCCCCGTGGGCGCTCGCGGCCTCGGAGGCGGCGTGGAGGCCGAGCCCGTAGTGGCGGCCTCCGTCGCGCGAGGAGCGGGAGGAGTCGTCTGTGAAGAGGCGCTCGCAGCCGCGTTCGAGGGCGGCGGGAGAGAAGCCCGGTCCGTCGTCGGACACCTCGATGACGAGGTGGCCGCCCTCGACGTCGCAGGAGACCGCCACGCGCGAGCGCGCGTGCTCGGCGGCGTTGGCCACGAGGTTCGCGGCGGCTCGCGCCAGGGCGGTTCGGTCGAGCGGGGCCTCGGGCGCGCCCGCGACAGCAGGGCCCGTTGCCGCGTCGAGCGTCACGCCTCGCGCCCGGGCGATCTGGGCGGCCTCGGCGAGGACCTGCTCGCAGAGCTCGGCCGGCCGCATGGGGGCCCTCTCCGCCCCGCCGGACCCGCGCGAGGCCTCGATGAGCAGGCGCACGTAGCCGTCGAGCCTTTCAACACCGCCGGCTATGTCGCGCGCGGCGGCCGCGAGGTCGGCGTCTTTCTCGTCTTCCAGCTCCTCCGCCACGAAGTCGGCGTTGGCGCGCAGCACGGTGAGCGGCGTCTTGAGGTCGTGGGCGAGCGACGCCACCTGCTCGCGCTGCCCCCGCTCCGCGGCCCAGCGGGCCTCGAGCGACTCGGCGAGGGAGGCCCGCATGGCGTCCATCGCGGCGAGGACGTCGTTCACCTCGCGCACGTTGGTGCTGCCGACCGCGAAGTCGAGATCCCCCGCGCCGACGCGCCCCGCCGCCTCCGCGAGCGGCGCCATCTTGCGCGAGATCACGCGGCTCGCGCGGCGCGCCACGAGCGCGAGCGCGAGCGCGCTTCCCGCAGCGGCGCCGACGAGCATGAGGCTCTGCGGGTTGGGAAGCAGGCCGGCGAGGTCGCGCGAGACCCACTGCGGCAGGTACTCGCTGACGAGTGCGCAGGCCCCGCCGCCCTTGAGCGGGAACGCGGCGTAGGTGAGGCCCGAGCCCCCGCCCTCGATCTCCACTGTGCCCGGATCCGCGGCGAGTGCCGCACGGGCCATTTCCGTCGCGTCCTCGAGCCGCGTGCCCTCGAGGTCTGTCATCAGCACGTGTCCGTCCTTGTTCAGGGTGAGGTAGCGGTACGCCGTCGGCACGTCCTGCTGCCCACAGACGCCGTCGCGTGCCAGGCCCTCCGCGACCTCGCGCGCATTGGCCGGCCCCCAGCTTGCCTCGTAGACGAAGCCCGCGTTGATCGCCGCGGAGAGCGCCATGAACGAGGCGAGCCACGCCGTGGCGACCGCCGCGAACGCGTAGGCGAAGTAGCGCGCGATGACGAAGGAGAGCGGCATGCCCCCGCGACCTCGCGCCCCGGTCCTCAGAGCTGCCACTTGTACCCCATCCCCCAGACGGTCGCGATCGGATCGGCGCCGGCCTCGGAGAGTTTCCTCCGGGCGCGGCTGACCTGCATGGATATGGCCGCGTCGTCGGCGTCGCTCTCCCAGCCGAGCACTGCCTCGCGTATCTGCGCGCGGCTCATGACCTGCCCGGGGTGGCGGGCGAGGTACTCGCAGATGGCGTACTCGGTGGGCGTGAGCGGCACGGCCTTGCCGCTCACGGCGAGGCCGCGCGCCCCGAGGTCGATCCGCACCTCCCCGAAGGAGAGGGCGTGCGAGCGCGGCCGGCGCTCACGGCGTAGATGGGCCGCGACCTTGGCGCGCAGCTCCGCGGCCCCGAAGGGCTTGCGGACGTAGTCGTCGGCGCCCAGGCCGTAGCCGGCCACGGCGTCCTCCTCGGCCACGCGCGCGGTCAGGAAGATGATGGGCCCGTCGAAGTCCGGGCGGATCTGCCGCACGAGCTCGAAGCCGTCGAGCCCCGGCATCATGACGTCGCAGAGCACGAGGTCGAAGCGCGAGAGGTCCATCCCCGGGACCGCCGTCGGGTCCGTTGCCTTGACGACCTCATGGCCGTCGCGGCCGAGGACGCGCGCGAGCGCGTCGAGGATCGCCCGCTCGTCATCCACTGCCAGTATCCTCGCCATGTTCGACCTCCTGAAACTCCCGTCGGCATTGTACTTGCGCCGCGCTTAGCGGTCCAGAGCCCCGCGCGCAGCCGCGGGCGCCCACATGGCGATCTCGGGGTTGGGCAGCACGCGGTCGGCGAGCGAGCGCAGCGCCGACCCCCCAGCCGGCGTCGAGCAGGGCATTCCCGCCCAGGACGAGCGCTGCGGAGAGGAGGGTGAGTACGGCGGCGAGCGGCTTCCTACGCATCTGCCCTCCCGTCCTCGAAGCGGCGGAACCAGGCGAGAAGGATGGCGGCGGCTGCCAGGGTGAGCACGAGGCCAGCGAGCGCAGTCGTGAGGAGAGGGCCCGCCGCGCGTGCGGCGTCGATGAAGGCCTCCACCCCGAGCGACCCCAGGCGCGCGGGCCAGGCGAGCGGCACCCAGCTCAGGGGCGTCGCCAGGGCACCGGTGAGCTCGCCGGTCATGAGGCCGTGCGCAAGTCCGCCCACCGAGAAGAACGCGAGGAGCATCCCCGCCGCGCCGGCGCCGATGGCGGCGTTGCGGCCGAGGCGCAGGGCCACGCCGAGCCCCAGCGCGTAGAGGGGCAGGCTGCCCAGCACGATGCCCGCCCAGGCGGCCGCAAGCGGAGCGGGCCCGAGCGGCAGGCGCCCGGCGGCGGAGAGCACGGCCCCGAACACGCCGAGCGCCACGGCCAGCGCGCCCGCGCCGAGCGCCGCAAGGGCGAGCAGCTTCGCCGCGACGGCGCGCCCGCGCGAGGGGACCGCCGTGAGGTTGGCGAGGCGCCCGGCAGCGCGCTCCTCGTCCACGGCGAGCCCGCAGACGATGGCGGACATGAGCGGCATGAGGGCGCCGAGGAACTGGGCGTAGGCGTCCGCGCCCAGCGCCGGGTCCCATCGGGTTACGGAGAAGTACTCGCCGCAGGCAAGACCGGCTGCCAGGCCGCAGACGAGGTGCACCGCCGTGAGCGGGGAGCGCGCCAGGCGCAGGGCCTCGGAGAGCAGGGCCCGCGGGAGAGTCATGCGCGGCGTCGGGTCGGAGAGTCGTGTCATGGCCATCACCTCTCCTCGGAGCGCGCGAACCAGGCCGCGCCCGCCGCCGTGAGCGCGGCGAACGCGAGCGCGCAGACCGCAAGGCCCGCCAGTGTGAGCATGCCGTCCGCCGTGAGCGCCCCGCCGAGCGCCATGTCCGCGGCGAGTGGCTCGCCGCTCGGCAGCACGGGGATGAAACTCGTGGGGATGACCATGCTCGCCGACGGCGGAAAGAGCTGCGGCAGCGGCATCAGCGACCAGGCGAACCCACCCACGAGCTGCGCGGCGAGCGGGCAGAAGATGCCCGCGAGCATGCCGAGCCGCGCCGTGAGGAAGAGCCCTGCGGGGATCATCCACGCCGCGGTCACCGTGTTGGCGAGCGCGCAGAGGAGCATCGTGAGCGTGCCCGCGGCCGTGAGGCCCTGCGAGGAGAACGCCGAGCCCGCGAGGTAGATGCCGAAGACCACGAGGTTCGAGAGCGTGCAGAGCGCGAGGCACCAGAGCGCCTTGGCCCACCAGGCGCGCCCGAGCGGGAAGCCCAGGCCCAGAAGCCCCCGCATCCGCGTGCGCGCGTCCGCCCGCGCGACGCAAGCCACCACGAGCGAGAGAGCCACGGGCAGGAAGAGCGCATACCAGTAGTTCCACGCGCTGAAGATCTGCACGCCCCGGTAGGGCATCGCGCCGAGCAGCGGCATCGGCAGCGCCATGAGCACGGCCAGGCGAACCGGTGCCGCGTGGCGCGACTTCAGGGCCTCGGCGCGCAGGCCCGCGAGCAGGCCGCCTTTCTCGCCCGTCATGCCGCCACCTCCCCGCGCGCTCGTCGCCCCTCCCGGCAGACGCTCATGAAGAGTTCCTCGAGGTCCTGCCCGGGCCGAAGCGCATCCTCGTAGGCGAGGCGCCCCCCGTAGATGATGCCGATGGTGTCCGCCATCTGCTGCACCTCGGAGAGGATGTGGCTCGAGACGATCACCGTCGTGCCCGCCGCCGCGAAGCCGCGGATCTGGTCGCGCAGCTCCTCGATGCCGATGGGGTCGAGGCCGTTGGTGGGCTCGTCGAGCACGAGCAGGCGTGGCCGGGCGATCAGCGCCAGCGCGAGCCCCAGGCGCTGCCGCATGCCCATCGAGAAGCGCCCGGCGCGCTTCTTCCCGGTGTCCGCGAGGCCCACGGCGGCGAGCACCTCATCTATGCGGCTCTCGGGAAGGCCCAGCAGCGTGGTGCGCACGCGCAGGTTCTCGCGCGCGGTGAGGTTGGGGTAGAGCGGCGCCTCCTCGATGAGGCTGCCGATTGCGTAGAGGTCCTCGCGGCGCCAGGCGTGCCCGGCAAAGAGGATCTCCCCGGCCGTCGGCCGCAGCATCCCGCAGATCATCTTGAGTGTTGTCGACTTGCCGGCGCCGTTGGGGCCGAGCAGCCCGTACACCTCGCCCTCGCGGATATGAAGGCTCACGTCGGCCACGGCATCCTGCGCCTGGTCGCCGCGGCCGAAGCGCTTGGTGAGCCCGCGCGTCTCGAGCATGTAACCCATGGGTTCGTCCTTTCTCTTCTGGGCGCGCGGGCCGAGTCGCCGTGCCCGCGCGCCTTACCTTTCGGGTTCACCATCCATGGTGGGGCGCGTTTCTAACGAAGCTGTAACGGCCGTTGGGCTCTTTTGGCGCCAGCCCTTCTCGGCCCGTACGCCACTCATGGTATGTTTATCGCGATAACAAGGACGGAGGTGCCCGTGGCACGCAATAAGTACCCGGAGGAGGCGGTCGAGAATATTCTCGACGTTGCCGAGCGGCTCCTCGTGGAGCGCAGCTACGAGCACACAACGATGATCTGAAGAGCAATACGCTAAATCGAAAAAGGCAAACGGCTGTATAAGCCGCCGTGACGGGCGACGATTCATGCCCTCCCAAAAAACATGCGTAAGATCGAGCGGAGGTTGAGCACGCCGAAACGGCCCAGCGAGTGTTATTTTGCGAGCTATGCGCATTGAAAGCGACCTTTCGTGGTATAAACTACTTGCCGGAAGCCGCGGCTTTCAGAGTACGGCTTACGTGTACGTTTAACCTCCGTGGGCGACGGGGTGCCGCAAGGCGTAGAATATCGCCCACCTGTAGGGGCCTGCAGCGATGCGGGCCCCGCTTCGTATGAAGGGGGCGTAACCGATGAAGATCGTATCCATCTCCCAGGACTTCTTCGACCTCGTCGAGGGCGACCGCGAACTCATGCTTAAGCACAATCGCCCCTGCATCGTGGTGGTGAGGCTGCGTTTCCACGGGAAGCGCAGGGACTTCGCCGTGCCGCTGCGTTCCAACATTGCCCCTAACGTGCCCAAAGACCAGTACTTTGCGTTGCCACCCCGCCCCACGACGCGCCCCGGCTGCCGCCACGGCATCCACTACATCAAGATGTTCCCCATAACCAAGGCCTACCAGCGCCGCTTCAGGACCGAGGGCTCGGCCTACTACGAGACGCTCCAGCACATCATCGACGGCAATACCAAGCGCATTGTCTCCGAGTGCCAGGCATACCTCGATCGCTACGAGCGCGAGGGAAAGCCTCGCTTTGCCGTCGACATCGACCGTATCGTGGGGCTGCTGGAGGGCGAGAAGTAGGGCACCTCGGCTCAGTCTCGAGCCATGCGGAGTCGCTCCGCATTTTTGAACGCCGCGTGTGCGTCCCAAATACTTGAGAAACAAGCTGTGAAGTGCGGTGGCGCGCCCGTGCCCGTGCATAGCCGTTGCCATCAGCGTCTACGCGGCGTCGGCTTCAAGTGGAACTGGCGCCGCTGCTGTATATGGTTTGCCTTGCTGCAAATAGCGATCAATGCCCGCGATGTTTCTGCTTGCGCTTCAACTTTCGCTGCTCGAAGCGCGTCTCCGCCTCATCCGCGCGACGCTGACTTCTTGCTTGAGCCGACTCCCGCTTCATCGCTTCCCGCTGTGCCGCGAGCGCCTGTTGTGCCTTGGTGCTCACCGCGGGCCGTTTAAGGGCTTTCGCTGCCTCGCGGGCGCGCCGTTTGGGGTTCTTCGCGGGCTTGCTTGTTTCAGTGACCTTGTCGCCGAAGAACGAGAGCTTCTCCCATTCGCTTGTAACGAATCGCAGGATCTCCTCATCGGACGGCTCCGCGCCGAAGACGATGCGGGCGACGCCGTACCTTCCGTCCTCGACATGTTCCGCCAGCCCGACCCAGAATTGACCGTCGTGATATACGGTCAGGGTGGACGACACGCTGATCTGCATGGTTGGTTCCTCCTTTATGTAGATGACCATGCAGAGAAGGGACAACCAAGGAGGCAGGTTACTGATGCGGACTAGCGCACGCCCACGACTACCCGACGGGGACTGTGTTTTCATCTCTGGTGGTTGGATTGTAGCACGTGCGAATGCGCCCGGCATCGCTGCTGACATGGCGCTACTGGGATTCGCTCCTTGACCTTGATTATCAACTTCATCCGAACACCTCCCACATTCATCCGCACATGTGCGGATGAATGTGGGAACCCGATACCCTGAGGGCCGGACCGGCCGGCCCCGGGAGATCGGAGGACGGCATGTCCGGA
>NZ_JBBNLS010000016.1:0-60692 GCF_040092305.1 Collinsella sp. CLA-ER-H6 | reverse complement strand
CATCTCCACCGTTCCTTCAACTGGGAAAACGGCGCCCCCGGACCCCAGGAGGGGCCGCGGGGGCGTTCAGCTAACTGCGGGAACGGCCTATCCGCTCAAAGTGTTCGGCTGAGATCGGAAATCAACCGACTAGTCAAAAGGGACAATCTTTGGTTTAACACCCACAAATCTGACTGCCTCCACCAAAACTATGACGGTTTACTACGATGAATCGCTCAACCGCGACCACTCCGAAACTTGTTGAACTAAAACCGCAGGTAGATGCCTTGCACTTTTTTGCGAAAAGCCGGCGTAGTTGGAATTTCTCATTTCATCGTAGTAAACCGGCATAGTTTCGTATTTCCAGCAGTTCCAAATTCGTCAATACGACGGCGTTTGCAAAAAGCCCGACCTCCGTGGGAGATCGGGCTTTCAAGGCTCAGTTAAACCAAACCTACACGGTCAAATGACCCGTAGCTTACATCTGCTCGGGCGCGGAAACGCCAACGAGGGTGAGCACCAGAGCGAGCGTCACGCGGACGGCGTCGCAAGCAGCCAGACGGGCGCGCGAAAGCTCGGGGTCGACGGGACGGCCCTCGCTCGGCAGAACCTGGCAGGCAGCGTAGAAGCTGTGGAAGTCGCCGGCAAGCTCCTCGGCAAAGTGCGTCAGACGGAACGGGGCGCGGTCGCGAGCGCAGCTGGCGATGAGGTCGGTGAGCTCGTTGAGCTTGCGCGAAAGGGCGAGCTCGGTCGGGTCGGTCAGCAGCGAGTAATCGACGTTCTCACCGATGGCCTTGGCGGCGACGGCCTTCATGCCCATCTCGTCAGCCTGCTTGGGCGTAACGTCAGCAGCACGGCGCAGGATGGAGCACACGCGGGCGTGAGCGTACTGCACGTAGTACACCGGGTTGGAGTTGTCGCGCTTCTTGACGGCCTCAATATCGAAGTCGACCATCTGGTTGGAGCTCTTGGAGATGAGCGTGTAGCGAGCGGCATCGGAGCCGACCTCGTCGACGAGCTCCTGCAGGGTCACCATGGTGCCCTTGCGCTTGGACATACGGACGGGCTTGCCGTTACGCAGCAGGTTGACGAGCTGGCCCAGCAGAACCTCGAACTTGCCGGGATAGCCAAGAGCGTCGCAGACGCAGCGGACGCGCTCGATGTAGCCGTGGTGGTCGGCGCCCCAGATGTCGATGACGTGGTCGACGCGCTGGAACTTATCCCAGTGATAGGCAACGTCGGAGGCGAAGTAGGTGTACTCGCCGTCGGACTTGATCAGGACGCGGTCCTTGTCATCGCCCAGGTCGGTGGAGCGGAACCACAGGGCGCCGTCCTTGGTGTAGAGGTAGCCCATCTTGTCGAGCTTCTCAAAAGCGCGGTCGACGGCGGAGGTGCCGGCGGTCTCACCCTCGGTGTCCTTCACATACAGCGAACGCTCGGAGTACCAACGATCGAAGTCGCAATTGACGGCGTGGCAGAGGTCGCGCATGTTGTCGACCATCTTCACATAGCCGCGCTCGCGGAAGCTCTCCATACGCTCCTGCGGGTCGGCGTCGACCCACTTATCGCCGTCGGTGCGCCAGAACTCGGCAGCCTCGTCGATGATGTAGTCGCCGCCATAGGAGTCCTTGCCCAGGGTCTCGGCAAAGTTGTCCTGATACGGATGGGTCTCGGGGTGCTCGTCGTTCTCGTCGGCAACAAAGGCGTCGCGGTCGGCGATCAGCAGCTTGTGAGCCTCGTCGATATCCACGCCCTGCTTGGTGATGATGTCGGCAAGCTGCATATAGCGCGTGCTGATGGAGTTGCCGAAGGTGTTCATCTGAGAGCCGTGGTCGTTGATGTAGAACTCACGCTGGATGTCGTAACCGGCGTGATCCATAACGCGGCAGAGCGAGTCGCCCAGCGCGGCCCAGCGGCCGTGGCCGATGTGCATGGGGCCGACGGGGTTGGCGGAAACGAACTCGACCTGGGTCTTCAGGCCACCACCGACGTTGGACTTAGCGAAGTCCATACCCTTCTCGCGAGCCTCGCCAAAGATGGCATTCTTGACGGCAACGGAGAGGTAGAAGTTGATGAAGCCGGGGCCTGCGATCTCGACCTTCTCGATCGCGGGGTCCTCGGGCATATGGGCAACGATGGCCTCGGCGATCTTGCGCGGGGCGCAGTGGGCCAGCTTGGCGGACTTCAGGGCCATGGTAGAGGTCCACTCGCCATGAGAAGTGTCAGCCGGTCGCTCGATAGCGCAATCGTCAAGTTCAAATGCGGAAAGGTCGCCGGCCTCCTGGGCCGCAGCAAGCGCAGCGCGTACCAGCTCTTCAATCTTCTCGGGCATAGATCCTCCTTGTGTTAAAGCCCCCGAGCTCTTGGTCACTCGTAGGGCAAAAGCCAGAGTTTGTAGCACTCTATCACAAGCGACGGGCACTGTCGCAGGGTAAAGCTAATAGATATTGCATATGCACAAAAATGACTACAGCTTGTATGGAGTCACTCAAAGATGCCGGTCTGCCTGCAGATTATGCAGGCGTTGAAAATGCATAAAGGTGTGAATGAGCTGCGTCTGTTATCGAATACTCTTACCTATCAGAGTTGTGTGCTTTTCCTGCATAAAGTACGGGTTTGCGCACGTCAGCGTGTTATTCTAGACATACGTAAATTCGTATAAGTTGGAGGTAGCATGTTCTCAATCGGTCAACACGTCATTCATCCGGGCCAGGGAGTCTGCACCGTCGTCGGTTTTAGGGACGACACACCGCAGCCCATGCTGCTGCTCGAGACCAAGCAGGGACATGCGCAGACGATCCTCATGTACCCCGTGGCGCAGGCCGACCGTCTGCACGCCGCCATCTCTCAGCAAGATGCCGAGCACCTGCTGAGCCACTATGACGAGCTGGAGTGCGACACCTTTACCGAGCGCAACAGCTCGCTTGAGGAGACACACTTTAAGCAGCAGCTCAAGCTGGGCGCGCCCGAGACGGTCCGCGTGGCAAAGACCATGATGCACCGCATTCGCCAGGCCGAGGAAGCTGATAAAAAACCCAGCTCCTACTACATGCGCGTACTCAAGGAGGCCAAACGCCGCTCCATCGAGGAGTTCGCCGTGGCCCTTGGCGTCACCGAGGAGGCCGCCGAAGCCCGCCTAGCCCAAGCCGCCCTCAACTAACCCATCCGCGCCAAAAACCACCACAAAGGGAACAGGCACCTTTGTGGTGGTTTTCTTGTTCTAGTAGTATTCATTCTTATCGATACCCACGAGCACAAGGAGTCTCTTATGGCAGAGCCGCTTACCGCCGGAATCACCCGCGACCGCGCGTTCGAACTGCTCAATGAGCACAACAAGGACCCGTTCCATATCACCCATGGCGAGACGGTCGAGGGCACTATGCGCTACTTTGCGCGCGAGTTCGACCCCGAGAACGAGGAGTTTTGGGGCATCGTCGGTCTGCTGCACGACCTGGATTGGGAGGAGCACGAGGACGACCCCATTAACCACACCATCTATGCTGCCGAGATTCTTGAGGGCGAAGGTGCGTCTCCCGAGCTCATTCGCGCCATCCAGACGCACACGTCGGACTTCAACACCTCACTACCCAAGCCCGAGCTGCAGATGGAAAAGATCCTGTTTGCCTGCGATGAGCTCACCGGCCTGATCGGCGCTGCCGTCATCATGCGCCCGAGCAAGAGCGTTATGGACTTTACGACTAAGTCGCTCAAGAAGAAGTTCAAGGACAAACGCTTTGCCGCCGGCTGCTCGCGCGACGTGATTTCGCAGGGCGCCGAGATGTTGGGCTGGGAGCTCCCCGAGCTCTTTGACCGCACCATCGCGGCCATGCAGTCCTTCGCCCCCGACCGAGATACCTTCCAGGCCTAACCGTCAACGCCACCTAAAACCACCACAAAGGGGACAGGCACCTTTGTGGTGGTTTTTGTTTGCGCGGGCGTTAGGGACGGACCTGGCCGGTGCCGCGGAGCTTGTATTTGTAGGTGGTGAGGGCCTCGGCGGCAAAGGGGCCACGGGCGTGGAGTTTTTGGGTCGAGATGCCGATCTCGGCACCCAGGCCAAACTCGCCGCCGTCAGTGAAGCGAGTGCTGGCGTTGGAGTACACGGCCGAGGCATCGACAGCATCGAGGAAGCGCTCGCAAGCATCCGTATCCTCGGCAACGATGGCCTCGGAGTGCATCGTGCCGTAGCGGTTGATGTGTGCGATGGCCTCGTCCTCGTTTGCCACGACCTTCACGCTCATCTCGAGCGCCAGGTACTCGCGACCCCAGTCCTCCTCAGTCGCGGCGACGTAGTCATCGCCCTCCACAAGCCCGGCATCGGCGCATGCGGCGCAGGTTGCCTCGTCGCCGTGAATCAGCACGCCGTGGTCATGCAGCACGGTCACGACCGCGGGCAAAAACGCATCGGCCACAGCACGGTCGACCAGCAGCGACTCGGCGGCATTGCACACGCCTACGCGCTGGGTCTTGGCATTAACGATAATGTTGAGCGCCTTATCAAAGTCGGCGGATTCATGCACGTAGATGTGGCAGTTGCCCGTGCCCGTCTCGATCACCGGCACAAGCGACTCGCGCACGCAGCGCTGGATCAGGCCTGCACCGCCGCGCGGAATGAGTACGTCGACAATACCGCGGAGCTTCATGAGCTCGCCGGTGGCCTCGCGGTCGGTGGACTCGATCATCGACACGGCCTCGCGCGGGAAGCCCTTGGCCTCGAGCGCATCGGCCAGCAGCTCGGCGATCATGGCACACGAGTGATAGGCCAGCGAGCCGCCGCGCAGAATGCAGGCGTTGCCGGTACGGATGCAGATGCCTGCGGCGTCGGCCGTCACGTTGGGGCGCGCCTCGTAGACCATAGCGACCAGGCCCAGCGGCACACTCACGCGGGTCAGGTCCACGCCGCTTGCAAGCACGCGGTGGTCGAGCACGCGGCCCACGGGATCGGGCAGCTCGGCGAGCTTTTCCAGGCCGGCGGCCATGCCCTCGACGCGCTCGGGCGTCAGCAGCAGGCGATCGAGCAGTCCGGCCGAGGTACCCGCATCGCGCGCGGCGGACATATCGAGATCGTTGGCGGCAACGATGGAATCGACGCCATCGCGCAGCGCCGCGGCCATGGCGCGCACGGCCTCCTGACGCTGCTCATCGCTCGCCGTGGCAAGCGAGGCCGACGCTGCCTTGGCGGCAACGGCAAGATCGTGGACGTACGTGGCTATATCGACCGACATGGGCGGCCCTTTCTCCTAGAAGTTTGCAACCATGGTAGCCGATTTGCGCATGGCCTCGCCCGCGGCGGTAGAATTGGTCAACCCGAAACACCGCAACGAACGGAAGACTCACATGGCCCTCATCACTTCGTACCACGTCCCCGGCCTTTACGTCGAGGACCACAGCATCGACGTCCCCCTTGACTGGCGCGGCCTGGAGCCGATGCTCCTGGCCGTCGGCAGCACCATGCGCCGCGGCGCCATGCCGGCACCAATCGCCGGCGCGCCCGAGAGCATCAAGCTCTTCTACCGCGTGGTTTGCGCGCCCGACCGCATCAACGACGATCTGCCGCTGCTCCTGTTTTTGCAGGGCGGCCCCGGCGGCGAGAGCCCGCGTCCGCTGTCGCCCACAAGCGACGGCTGGATCGAGGAGGCCGTCAAGCACTTCCGCGTGGTCCTGCCCGACCAGCGCGGCACCGGGCGCAGCAGCTGTGTAGACGGGCGCACGATTGCCGCACTGGGCGAGCGCGCGACGGCGGCCGGCTCCGATGCCGCACGCTCGCAGGCGGATTTCCTCAAGCGCCACCTCGCCAGCTCCATCGTGCGCGATTTTGAGTACCTGCGCCTGGTGGGCTTTGGCGGCAAGCCCTGGGTCACACTCGGGCAGAGCTACGGCGGCTTTTTGACGTTGAGCTATCTGTCGCTCTTCCCCGAGGGCATAGCGGCAAGCTTTACCTGCGGCGGCATCCCCCACGTGCCGGCGAGCGCAAGCGAGGTCTACGCGCACACCTTCCCGCGCATGGCCGCCAAGACGCAGCAGTATTATGACCGCTACCCCGCTGACGTCGACCGCGTGGCAGCCCTGGCCGATGCGCTCGAGGCTCAGAAGCCCGTGCTGCCCGACGGCTCGCCGATGACGGTCGAGCGCCTACAGCTCATGGGCAGCGACTTTGGCATGAAGCCGAGCTTTGAGCGCATGCATTGGATTATCGATCACGCGTTTGTTACTGGCGACGGTACGCTGAGCTGCGGCTCCTCGGTATCCGACAGCTTTTTGATGCGCGCCTTCGAGCGCACCAACACGCGCACGAATCCGCTGTACTGGACGCTGCAGGAGTTCATATACGCCGACGGCGACACCATGCCCATTCGCTGGGCCGCGGCTGAAGAGAAGGCACACCGCGCCGAGTTCGACACGCTCGCGCGCCCGCTCATGTTTACCGGCGAGGCCATGTTCCCGTGGATGTTTGAGCAGATGCCCGAGCTTAAGCCGTTTAAGCCCGCCATGGACCTGCTGATGGAAGACACCAGCTGGGACAAGATCTACGACCCGCAGCGCCTGGCCTGCAACGAGGTGCCGCTCCAGGCCGCGGTGTATTTCGACGACATGTACGTGGATTCGGGCCTGCAGCTCGATACGCTCAGCCGCGTGGGCAACTCGCATGCCTGGGTGACCAACGAGTTCGAGCACGACGGCCTGCACGGCAGCGTGGTGTTCAAGCACCTCTTCGACGAAGCCCTCAACCGCGCAGACCTGCGCCGGATCTTCTAGCAAAGGAGTGTCCCCACCTGCCGGCACAATAGGAACGTCCCCAAGTGCCGGCACGAAAAAGACAGCGCTGCGGGAAACGATTCGCAGCGCTGTCTTTCTTTATGCAAATACGATCAAGTTATCCCTGTGTATCGCCGGCTTCTCGGCCAAGTTAGCGAGCAGGCGGTTGCTGGCGATCTGGTCCTGGCGGCGACCGGCAGCAAGTTCCAGCACGTCCGAATCGGCCTCGGCGATACCGCGGGCGACAACCATACCGCTCGGGTCGCACACGTCGAGCACATCGCCCTCGGCAAACTGGCCATCGACCTCGCGAATACCCACCGCAAGCAGGGAAGAGCCACGGCTAACCAGCGCCTTCGCGGCACCATCATCGACCGTCACCGAGCCGTGCGCCTTGTCGCCCAGCGCGATCCACAGTTTGCGGGGTGCGATGTCCAGGCGCTCCGCCGGCGGATCGAACAGGGTTCCCACGCTCTCGCCGCGGGCGAGACGCACGAGGGCATCGGGCTCCTCGCCCGAGCAAATCACGCTCTGAATGCCCGCCGTCATCAGGATGCGGCTCGCGCGAATCTTGGTGATCATGCCGCCCGTACCCACCGAGGTCGAAGAATCACCCGCCGAGGCAATGATCTTGGCATCGATCTTATGCACGACCGGGACAAACTCGGCCGTCGGATCCTCGTGCGGATTGGCGGTGTAGAGGCCGTCGATGTCGGACAGCGTCACGCACAGGTCGGCGGAAACCAGGCAGCTCACGAGCGCCGCCAGCGTGTCGTTGTCGCCAAACTTGATCTCGTCGACGGTAACGGTGTCGTTCTCGTTGACGACCGGCACCACGCCCAGCTCCACCAGACGCAGCAGGGCGTCGCGCGCGTGCAGGTAGGACGTGCGACGCGCCGTGTCGTGACGCGTGAGCAGCACGAGCGAGGTGAGCAGGTCGCGCGCATGGAACTCCTCGTCGTAGGCCGACGAGATGATGCACTGACCAGCCGAGGCGCAGGCCTGCAGGCTCGGAAGGTCGCCGACCGGCTTGCGGTCGAAGCCCAACACGGGATAGCCACAGGCGATAGCGCCCGAGCTCACCACGACCAGACGCCAGCCGAGCTTGCGCAGCGCTGCGGCTTGATCGGCAAGTCCGCCGATAAAGGCGCGGTTGACCTTGCCATCGGCGCCCACCACCGTGGACGAACCGATCTTTACCACCATCGTTTTATAACAAGTTGTCATACGTCAAACCAATCGAATGATGAGCGGGCGGGCGAACAGGCGAGCGAGTAAATGGTCCGTTTTCCTCCGTCGCATGCGGATCATTTTGCCCAGGGGAAGGCCGATGCCGCGGCCATGTTCTTGCGCACGAGCTCGTCGCGCACCTGGGCCAGGCCCTGTTCCATACCCACCACGTAGGTCTGCGGATACAGGAAACGCTTGAAAGCCGCGTCCAGATGATCGATTGCCCAAGCACAGCGCTCGCGCGCGTCCTGGATGCTCTCACGCGGAGCCACTGCGCTGCCATCGCGCACGATCGGCACCAGCAGCTCGCGATACTCAAGCTCCGACACGTCGGTCACCAGGGCGGCATCATTCACGGCCACGAGGGTATTGCCGCGCGCGGCGCCCTCCCCCACCAGATGGTCCTCGTCGTAGATCATGTCGCAGACCGGGCCGCCAAAGCCGTCGTAATAACGGCGCACGCGCTGCACGCCCGGGATCGTGCGCTTGTAGGGCTGCTCGGAGAGCTTGACCACCGGCGTCCACGGGTCGGCCTCGCTCGCACGGCGGGCGGAAAGCTTGTACACGCCGCCCAGCGCCGGCTGGTCGTAGCAGGTCGCGAGCTTGGTGCCCACGCCAAAGCTATCGATGGGCGCGCCCTGGTCGAGCAGCGACTGAATCGTGTACTCATCCAGATCGTTAGAAACCGAGATCCCCACATAGGGCAGGCCCTCGGCATCGAAACGACCGCGGACATACTTGGAGAGCTTGGCGAGGTCGCCCGAGTCAATGCGAATAGCCGACAGGCGCTCGCCCGCCGCCTCCATCTCCTTGGCAACCGTAATGGCATGCTCGCAGCCCTCGCGCACATCGTAGGTGTCGATGAGCAGCGTGCAGTTCTTGGGGCTCGACTTGGCAAAGGCGCGGAAGGCCTCGAGCTCGGAATCGAAGCTCATCACCCAGCTGTGCGCATGCGTGCCAAAGACGGGAATACCGTAGCGGCGGCCGGCGAGCACATTGGACGTAGAGGAGCAGCCGGCGACGTAGCTCGCGCGCGCAACGGCCAGGCCGCCATCGGGACCCTGGGCTCGGCGCAGGCCAAACTCGGCCACGGGACGGCCGTCCGCCGCCAGCACCACTCGCGCCGTCTTGGTGGCGACAAGTGTCTGGAACCCGACGATATTGAGCAGCGCCGTCTCAAGCAGCTGGCACTCGAGCGCAGGACCGGTGACGCGCACCATGGGCTCGCGTGGAAAGACGAGCTCGCCCTCGGGCACGGCGTCGATGTTTACATGCGCACGAAAATCGCGCAGGTAGTCGAGGAATGCGGACTTGAACATCGCGCCGCCGGCCGGGGCCTGGAGCAAGGCGAGGTAGTCGATATCCTCGGGCGTAAAGCGCAGATTCTCGACTAGCTCGGGCAGCTCGGCGGTGCCGCACATGACGGCATAGGCGCTGCCAAAGGGATGGTCGCGGTAAAACGCGGTAAAACAACCCTGCTCATTGGCCTTGCCGCTCTCCCACAGGCCCTGGGCCATAGTGAGTTCGTACAGATCGGTGAGCATTGCGATGTCGGTGGGATGAGAGATATCGGTCAAAGCCATGGGGCGACCTTTCGGATGTGTGGTGCAGAATTTGAGGGTTGGACGAGAGCAGAGCATGCGGACATGACGCCCGATGCAAATCGGTTAGAGCAGGCCCATGCTGGTCAGGATCGTGTAGCCCATAAAGATGACAAACGCGATGAGGGCAAGGACAATGATGATTTTTTGAGCCGGCGCCATGCCAGGGATCTCGTTCTCGCCCGTAGGTTCCTTGGAGGTAACCATGCGCTGGGCAAAGGTCATCTCGTCACGGCTCGGCTTGGGCTCGACGGACTTAAGACGAGCGGCCTTTTTAGGCTGAGGTTTGGGCGCGGCAGGTGCAGGCTTCGCAGCAGCGGGCTTGGGTGCGGGCGCGGGCTTGCGCTCGGATGCGGCGTTCAAGGCGACCTCCTCGGCCTTCGCACGCTCGGCGCGCAGGGCAGCCAGCTCCTCACGCTCGCGACGGGCCTCTTCCCGAGCCTCGCGGCGGGCCTTCTCAGCGCGGAGCTCTTCCAACTCAGCGCGCTCCTCGTCGGACAATGGTTGGGACTCAAGCTCGGCCATGGTATAGCCCTTTCTTTTAAAAAAAGCCGCCGACACAATGTCAGCGGCTTATCAAATCCAAGGGTGGAGACGAAGGGAGTCGAACCCTCGGCCTCTGCCATGCGACGGCAGCGCTCTCCCAACTGAGCTACGTCCCCAGGACAAGTCGATATTTTACCTACGGCTCGCCAACTGTCAACGCCCAATAACCAGTCTTTTTGGGGCGCGGCTATTTTGACAACTTTTCGAACAGGCGATCCTCTCGATGATTTTTTATCCCCGTCCCAGAAAAATCATCGACGAACGCACTACTTTGCGCTGGTAAGAACACCGGTGGTGTCGAAGGCCGGGGTGAAGCTCTCGTCTACCGCGCCGCCCTCTTGCCAGAACATCGTCGTAAAACCCAGGTCGTCGGCATGGTCGAGCACCTGCTCGTACTCCTCACGCGTCACGGCGCGTGCCAGGTCGCCGCCCTGCTCGCGCATGAGCGCATTGGGCGTGTACTGGTTCATAACCGAGATCGGCACGTCGCCCACCGTCTGCCACACCAGGTCCAGCACGCGACACGAATCGTCTGCATGCCCCGGAAGCACCAGGTGACGCACGATCATGCCACGCTTCATAAGCCCGTCCTCGTCCACCAACTCTCCCCCGCGGCGCTCGATCTCGCGCGCCATCTGGGCCAGACCCGACACGGCCACACGCGGGTAATCCTTTATATGGGAGAGCGACTGCGCAAGCCCGGCATCGGCATATTTAAAGTCGGTGAGCCACACATCGACCAGGTCGCCCAGCGCCGCCACGGCACTCGCGCGCTCGTAACCACTCGTGTTGTAGACGATTGGGATAACCAGTCCGCGCGCCCGTGCCGCGGCAATCGCGGCAGGCAACAGGTGCGCATAGTGCGTCGCCGTCACCAAATTGATGTTGTTGGCACCCTGGTCCTGCAGTTCCAGCATAATCTCGACCAGGCGCTCAGGCGAAATCTCAAGGCCAAAATTGCCGGTCGAGATCTCGTGGTTCTGGCAGTAGATACATTTGAGCGAGCAGCCGCTAAAGAAGATCGTGCCCGAACCGGCCTCGCCCGAGATAGGCGGCTCCTCCCACATATGAAGCGAGGCGCGGGCCACCTTGAGCGTGTCGTTAGCACCGCAGACGCCGTGCGCGCCCTCATCGCGCGCCGCACCGCAACGGCGCGGACACAAATGGCAGGCGGGCGAAAAAAGTTCGGTCAACGACGTCGGCATAAAACCATGCTCCAAAACAACGATTCAGCAGCTCAAACGTAAAGGGATCAACCCCACAGACGGCTCGAGCCCAAGGCGCCGTAATCGTCCGACACGATTTTTGTAATGTCAAGACTGGAATCGATAAAGTGCCGCTTTATGATGTAGGTATTCCGCCCCCCGCGGAGCAACTGGGTGAACCGTCGCGTTTATTTAGGGAGCCCACACAGTCGTACCTAGTACAGGTATCCTTCGTTGTTAAGGACGCTGGAACAGTCGATGAGGGCACCCACCTGTTTTAGGTGGGTTCATTTTCGTAACGTGGGGGGTGGTTTTCTTTTGCCGAAAATCACCATTACAGTCCATATGGATCCCCGCCGGCATCCCGACAAGCCATCGACAACATCCCAATATCTGGTAAGCGCGTGATTATCGCTGCGTGCAATTCCATGCACCCCCCTTGGTCGAGTATTATGGTTCGGCTATGCCCTTTGCGCATGGCGTTCTTCTGACCTTTTCCTTCGACGCTTGGCGGTTTTTAGATTCATGGCTTCATCCCCGAGCTACATACCGTACCTATGCGTGGCAGCGGCGGCCTTTATCACGACCTTCCTCACGGTACCCCTGGTCAAGCGCCTGGCAATCAAGCTCGACGCCGTCGACTATCCTTCTAAGCGCCGCATCAACACCAAGCCCATCCCGCGTTTGGGCGGAACGGCGGTGTTTTTGGGCCTGGTCGTCGCCTGCACTGTGCAAATCCTAGGCACCTGGTACCTGGGTTGGCCGCCCGTTTTGGTGCCCCACCCCCGTCTGCACATCAGCTACCCCATACTTGCGCTTTCTTTTACCGTTATCTTTGCGACCGGCGCTATCGACGACGTCTTCCAGCTCACGCCCAAGCAAAAGCTGGCCGGACAGGTCCTCGCCGCGCTTATCGCCTGCATGGGCGGCCTGCGGATCGGCGTCATCGTCAACCCGTTTGCTCCCGGCGAGATCATGCTCGGATGGCTCGCCTACCCCATTACCGTGATCTATCTGGTGGCATTCACCAACATCATTAACCTCATCGACGGCCTCGACGGCTTGGCCACGGGCATCTGCGGCATCGCATCGTTCACCATGTTTTCGATGGCTGTTCTCTCGGGCCGCATCGACGCCGCCGCGCTCTCCATTGCGCTCTTTGGCGCCTGTCTGGCCTTTTTGCGCTACAACTTCAACCCCGCAAGCATCTTCTTGGGCGACTCGGGGTCGTTGCTTCTGGGCTTTGCGCTGGGCTCCATCTCGCTGCTCAACGTGAGCCGCACCGCCGCACTCACCTCGCTTATCATCCCGCTCATCGTTGCCGGCGTGCCCATCATCGACACGTTTAGCGCCATTGTGCGCCGCAAGCGCGCCCACATTAGCATTGGGCAGGCCGACAAGGGCCACATCCACCACCGCCTGATCCAAGAAGGCTACAACCAAAAACAGGCCGTGCTGCTCATCTATGCCTGGTGCATCATGCTTTCGGCCGGCGCCGCCGCGATTAACCAGGTCGAGGTGCCCATGCGCGTGCTCATCTTTACCGTGCTCGCCATTGGCTCGGCGGCCTTCGCCAAGCATCTACATCTATTTGAGCCCGTACTGCTCCACCATTACAACAAGCGCACGCACGAAGATGAGCTGGTCACCCCCGACGACCCCGCTTTTAAGCAGGAGGAGCAGGCAGCCGAGGAGCGCAAAGAAGAGCGCCACCACAAGCTCTAGGGCAAGCTGCCGAGGATGTGCCAAGGCACCGTTGGCCAAGCGCGGCCGCGCCGCGCCCATCGCACAAGCCACCCCTCTCCCGCCCCTCGCCTACTTACGCCCCGCCCCTCCAATAAACGCGTTATCATCTTGACCCATGAACATACGTTAGGAGCAATTATGCCAAACGAGAACAGCTACGAAGTCGCGCTGCAAAAGAGCAACGCCATTCGCGAGGGCCTGGCCAAGACGCCCGAGAAGTTCACCATGCTTACCGGCGACCGCCCCACCGGCCGTCTGCACCTGGGTCACTACTTTGGCACCCTCAAGGGCCGCGTGGAGCTGCAGAACATGGGCGCCAGGACCAACGTACTCATCGCCGACTACCAGGTCATCACCGACCGCGACACCACCGAGCACATCCAGGACAACGTGTACAACATGGTCATGGACTACCTTGCCTGCGGCATCGACCCCGACAAGACCATGATCTACGCGCACTCCGCCGTGCCCGCCGCCAACCAGCTCATGCTGCCGTTCCTGTCGCTGGTGTCCGAGGCCGAGCTGGCGCGCAACCCCACGGTCAAGGCCGAGATGGAGGCCTCGGGGCACGAGCTCACCGGCCTTCTGCTCACCTACCCGGTGCACCAGGCCTGCGACATCCTGTTCTGCAAGGGCAATGTGGTGCCCGTCGGCCGCGACCAGCTGCCGCACATCGAGCTCACCCGCACCATCGCCCGCCGCTTTAACAACCGCTACGGCAAGGTGTTCCCCGAGGTCGACGCGCTGCTGTCCGAAACCCCGCTGCTGCCCGGCCTGGACGGTCGCAAGATGAGCAAGAGCTACGGCAACGCCATCAACATCTCGATGACCGCCGAGGAGACGGCCAAGCGCATCAAGAAGAGCCAGACCGACTCCGAGCGCATGATCACGTTCGATCCCGAGAACCGCCCCGGCGTGTCCGGCCTGCTTTCGACGGCCGCCATCTGCACCGGCCGTTCCGAGGTCGAGATTGCCGAGGAGATTGGCATGGGCGGCTCCGGCCAGCTCAAGAAGTACGTGACCGAGGCCGTCAACGAGTACTTCGCACCGATCCGCGAGCGTCGCCAGCGCTACGAGAACGATCTGGACTATGTGAAGGACGTCCTGCACGAGGGCAACCGTCGCGCCAACGAGATCGCCGATCAGACCCTGGCAGAGGTTCAGGACGCCATGGGCATGGTGTACTAGACCGATTTGCTGGCTTGAGCTTTCGATTGCTTTAGGGCGGGCGCTACGACGTCCGCCTTTTTCGGAGCCGGACTGCTTCGGCTCCGCCCATTGCACTCCCCCGATAAACAGGAACGGGCCCGCCGGCAGTCAGTTGCCGGCGGGCCCGTTCCCGAAGTACACCGTTGAATCGCACAGAGGGGAGGAATGCGAATCAAACTCAACAGGGCAGGCTTTTTCATCGCCTATTGCCTGCTCCGTTGCTGAATACAATATAGTTCACCGTGGTTTACTTTGCAGCATCAATATTTGCCGCCATAGCTTCTCCATAAGTTAGCCCCGGTAAACCTGCAACAGAAAACCACCACAAAGGGGACAGGCACCTTTGTGGTGGTTCTGGCCACGGCAGAGCTGTTAGAGTCCGGCAGGCCAACGACAGACGGCCAGGTCGACGTGCATGTCGTCCTTAAACGCCACACCCTCCCCTAGCAAAAGCTCACGTTGAGCATCGGGACCGCCAAAAGCAAAACCCTCGCATATGCGCCCGTCGGCAAACACCACGCGGTGACAGGGAATCTCGCCGGGGTGCGGATTGCTATGCAGGGCATACCCCACATACCGCGCACTTCGTGGTCGACCGGCAAGCAGCGCCACCTGACCATACGTGGCGACCATCCCCTCGGGGATCTGCTCGACCACCTCGTACACCCGTTCAAAAAAGCCCTCAGACGCCATTGCTCGCTCCCTTCCACCCGGAAAAGCATAAACCACCGCAAAGGGGACAGGCACCTTTGTGGTGGTTTATGGCAGGTCAGTTAGTTGGCGGGCTGGAAGAAGGCTACGGCTACGGCGCCAGGGCCTACGTGGGTACCGATGGTGGCGCCGATGGTGTGAACGGGCAACTCGCCCTCGGTGTGGCCAGCCCAAAGTACCGCGCTGTCCTCGATATACTTCTTGAGCACCGCATCCGAAAGGCCCGTATAGCCGAGCGCCAGCGGCATGGAAAAGTCGATGCCGCCCGCCTTTTCGACCTTTTGGTTCAGCAGGTTGCGGCCGTTCTTGGAACCGCGCGCCTTGCCCAGCTGCACGATCAGACCGTCCTCGACAGCCACCACAGGCTTTACGTTGAGCAGCGTGCCCACGGCGCCGGCCGCAGCAGACAGACGACCGCCACGAACCAGGTACTCCAGCGTCTCGAGCAGGCCGATGACGACCACGCGGTCACGGACGGCCTCGACGGCCGCCGCGATCTGGGCCGCACTACGGCCCTCGTCCACCAGGCGCAGGGCATACTCGACCAGGACACGCTCACCCAGAGTGACGTTGTTGCTATCCACCACGTACACGTCGCCGCCCGGCGCCTCGGCAAGTGCGGTACGGGCACTCTGATTGGTGCCCGAAAGCTTAGCGCCCACGGTAATAATCACAGCCTCATCGCCGGCTTCACGAACCTTGGCAATCGCCTGCGAAAACGCGTACGGGTTGACCTGGCCGGTCTTGGGCAGCTCATCGCGCTCCACGAGCATCTCGTAAAAGCGCTGGTGATCGATGTCGATGCCATCCATGTACACATCGGTGCCAAAGGTGACGGACAGCGGCAAAACGGCCAGTGCTGGGTGCTCGACCGGCGACATATCGCTTGCGGAATCGGTAATAATGCGGACGGACATAGCGAATCCTTTCTTGCGCAGGTCTCGCGCAGGGAATTTTGGCAGCAATGTCCCGGCACGGTATACGTGCTCAAACGGGACTATGCAATTGCTGGCTGAAAGCTAGCGCCAGCGCGGCTCTAGATCTCGCGCAGAGTGTTAAGAATCGTACGCAGCGACGTGTACATCTGCTCGCGCTGCTCCACGCCCATGGCCTTGCCGGTGGTGTCGAGCACTTCGCGAATGATGCGATCGGCCTCGCTCATGCTCTCGCCGCCCAGGGCAGTCAGGCGAACCGGAGCGCGGTACTTGACGGCAGCATCGCCCGAGTCGTCGACCTCGACGTAGCCACCCTCCTCCAGATGTGCCAGTGTGCGCGAAACGGCGGCACGGGTAACGCCGGCCATGCGGGCGAGGTCGGCGCCAGTCAGGCCGTCCTTGCTGCGCTCAAGATAGTACAGGCACATGACGTCGGAACCCTTAAGGCCCAGCCTTGCACCTTCGGACGTCTTGATACGCTGAATCTCCTTGTAGAGGCCGCTGATCAGTCCGACAAAGTCCTCAAAACGTGTCTCGTCGTTCCGCTGCATGGTGACGACCGCCTTTCGCTTGCATGATGCTAACGGGTAAACATCTTAGCCGCATGTGCGAACCCCCATACCCAAACATCCCATTTGTTAACCCATCAACATAAAAACCACCACAAAGGGGACAGGCACCTTTGTGGTGGTTTGGGGCATCAATAGGTTCTAGGCGCCGCTACAGCTCCACGCAGGGATTGTCGCGGGTCACTAGGGTCTTAACGACAACCGTCGCTCCCAGATAGCGCTCGAGCAGCTCGGCTAAGCGATCGATCGCGGCCTGGCAATCCCCCATCCGCTCGGGCTCCACGCACTCAATCGCCAGGAACGCATCGGCCGAATCATCGGACAGCGCCGTGCGAACGCCGTCGCGCCAGTTCCAGCAGCGGCACACAGCGCCCGCATCGTCGATGTAGGCGAGCTCGCCGGGCAGCGTCGGATCGTCCGCCTCCTCGCCAAGCGGCAAGAACGCATCGCCACCGTCGGTCACCTTCAAGCGAAGGTCTCCCTCGATCGCATGCAGATCCTCGCCTCCCACGGGCAGCGCGTAGGTCAGCGACACCGTATTGTAAATATCCACCGCGGGCGTAATGTGGCCCACCGGCTTGCCTTTGAGCACGCGTTTGAGCAAGTTCTCGATCGAGCAGCGCGCGCCTTTCTTGGTCTTGAACAGACGATAGGCCTCGCGCCATGCCTTGACCGGTGCGTTCTCGCTGATAGTGTCGCTGGTCAGATGACGCTCCGCATCGATATTGGCGCGGTCGAGCAACGCCGCAATCGCATCCACGTCCTCTTGAGGAATCTGAGCCGTGGGCTTCATGCCCTCCACGACCACAACACCGACCGCTGCCTGCGGAAACAGCTCCCAGAATGAATCCTCGGCAATAAAGCTCTTCATACGCTCTCCCTTCATTATGCGCGCCCGAGTGAGGGCGCCTAAACAAAAAGCGCCCTCACGACGGCCACCTTCAAAGTCCTACGGTGCCGTCACAAGAACGCTTGCGCTGTCCCCATCCGGAGAAGGGGACGATATGTCAGGCGTATTGTAACCCGAGTCATCCACGCGAGCAAAACCACCATAAAGGTGCCCCCTTTATGGTGGTTTTGAGTCTGAGGCGACGCTAGTGGCGGAGCCCCAGCAGGCCGCGGCCGCGATGACGGGCCTCGGCGGACACCTGGGCGTGCGGGCCGGCGGCTTTGACGGACTCGGGCAGGTGCGAGTACTTCTTCTCGAAGTTCTCCTCGAACATCACCGCCAGGTTGTGCGCGGCCTCGTCGTAGCGCGCGGTGCTCTGCCAGTATTGGCGCGGCACCAGGATGCCATCGGGCACGCCGTGGCACGTCGTGGGAATGTCAACGTTAAAGATGTCGTCGTGCACGAACTCGCTGTCCTCGATGGTGCCGTCGAGGGCGCGCGCGACCAGCGAGCGCGTGTAGGCCAGCTCGATGCGATGACCCACGCCGTAGCCGCCGCCAATCCAGCCGGTGTTGACCAGGTACACGCGTGTGCGGCCGTTGGCAATGCGCTCGCCAAGCATCTTGGCGTAAACCATGGGGTCGAGCGGCATAAACGGCTCGCCGAACAGCGAAGAGAACGTGGGCGTGGGCTCGGTGACGCCGACCTCGGTGCCGGGAATCTTAGCCGTAAAGCCCGTCACAAAGTGGTACATAGCGGCATCGGCCGTCAGGCGTGAGATGGGCGGCAGCACGCCAAAAGCGTCGCAAGTCAGGAACAGCACGACACTCGGAGTGGTGCCCATGCCCTTAGTCCACGCGTTAGGAATGTGCTCCACGGGATAGGCCACGCGCGTGTTGTGCGTGATCGAGATGTCGTCGTAGTTGGGTTTGCGGTTCTCATCGAGCACCACGTTTTCGCAGATCGCGCCAAAGCGGACAGCGTTGAAGATCTCGGGCTCGTGGAAGGCGTCCAGGCCCTCGCATTTTGCGTAGCAGCCACCCTCGATGTTGAAGATACCCATGTCGGACCAACCGTGCTCGTCGTCGCCGATCAGCAGGCGCGTGGGATTGGCCGAAAGCGTGGTCTTGCCCGTGCCGGACAGGCCAAAGAACACGGCAGTCTCGTGCGTGACGGGATCCATGCTGGCCGAGCAATGCATGGGCAGCACGTCGTCCTCGACAGGCAGCAGGTAGTTCATGACACTGAAGATGGACTTTTTGATTTCGCCGGAGTAGCCGGTACCCGCGACCAAAATCACGCGCTCCTGGAAGTTGATGACCACGGCGGCGCTGGAGTTGAGGCCCTTGATGGCAGGATCGCACTGGTAACCGGGCGCTGCGAGCACGCAGAAGTCGGGCTCGCCGGTGCGCGCGATTTCGCGGGCGAGCGGACGGGCGAGCATTTGCTTAATGAAGAGTGCCTGGCTGGCACGCTCGCAGGCAACAAGCAGGCGACGCGTGTGGTTGCGGTCAGCGCCCGCCATGCCGCGCGTGACGAACACGTCGCGCTCGTTGAGATAGTCGACGATGCCGGCCTTGATGGCCTCATAGCTCTCGACGGACAGTGGGCGGTTGACCGCACCCCAGGCGATCTTGTCGTGAACATCGGGGGTGTCAACGATAAAGCGGTCATTGGGGGAACGGCCGGTATGCTCCCCCGTCTCGATCACCAGCGCGCCGTTGGATGCCATGCGGCCTTCTTCGCGGCGGATAGCGTGCTCGACGAGCTCCGCGGCGGGCAGATCGACCAGCAGACGGGGTTGATTCTCGGCGGGATCTTCGACCAGCGTAATACCAAAGTTGGACAGAACTTCTGCAGGGGTAACACCAGGCATGGGGCCTCCTTTAAAAACGCAACACGCGGACGCAGCGCGCACTTTACTCACGTAAAGCCCGTTGTACCCTATGTGCAAAAACGTTTTTGCGGCAACGGCAAAGCGCCCGCCCAACGGTCAAAAATCGCAGGCAAGCGGCCTAGTCATTGGGGACGTTCTTAAACGACTAGTCGTTGGGGACACTCTTGAACAGGCAACAACCAAGGAGTGTCCCCGGATGCCGGCACTTAGGGACGTTCCCAAAGTGCCGGCACATAAGGAACGTCCCTAAGTGCCGACTACTGAATGGCGCCGCCGAAATTATTGAACAACCTGTTCAAAAACACGAATGGATACCACCGCGACTATACTAGAGCGCAGCAATAGAAAGGACCCCGCTTTGAGCATCACGCCCCTCGATAGCATTCGCCGCGCCATCGCCCGCCGCAATGGCGTCGCCGACCCCGCCGTAGCGGGCAGCGACACCGCAAGGGCCCAGGGCGGACGCATCGAGAACGGCCTGTTCCCCGCCTCGCACACCGCCGAGGAGCTCGCACGCATCCAGGAGCTGAGTCAGCGCAACGCCGGCGGGCCCGATAGCTACCAAGCCACACGTCGCCGGCGCGAACGCGATCGGAAGCCCGGCCCCGTCCGCCGCATGGTCAACGCTTGGTGGAACCGCCTGCTCGGCGCCGTCTACGGCGGCGGCTTCTCCATGCAGGAAGCGGAATACGAAGAGCACGCCACCCGCCGCGACTATCTCTGGAATACCCTGGGCACCGCCGCGTGGGGCATGGCGTTTCCTCTGCTCACCATCGTGTCGACACAGCTCGCGGGTGCCGAGGAGGCCGGTAAGTTCTCCATCGCCTTCGTCACCGGCACGCTCATCATGATCGCATGCAACTACGGCGTGCGCAATTTCCAGGTCTCAGACATCGACGAAAAGACGTCCTTTGCCTCCTACCAGCTCAACCGCTGGCTTTGTGGAGCGCTCGCCCTAGGCTGCGGCCTCATGTACAGCAGCGCCCGCGGCTATGATGCGCAGATGGCGACGATCGGCCTGGGCGTCTACCTGTATAAGGTCATCGACGGCGTCGCCGACGTGTACGAAGGCCGCCTGCAGCAGGCCGACAAACTCTACTTGGCTGGAATGAGCCAAACGCTACGCTCCGTCGGCGTCATCGCGGTCTTTAGCGTGGCGCTGTTCCTCACGCGCAGCATGCCCATCGCGGCCTTGGCCATGGGTGTCACCGCGATCGCCTCGCTCGTGCTGGTCACCGCGCCGCTCGCCCTGCTCGAGACCGAAAAATCGCGCCGCGTGAGCCTGCGCGAGGTCGGCCACCTGTTTGTCCAGTGCGCCCCGCTCTTTGGTGCACTGTTCCTGTTCAACCTAATTGAGAGCATGCCCAAGTTTGTGATGGAAGGCACGCTGGCATACAAATATCAGCTGTACTTTAATGCCCTGTTCTTTCCGGCGCAGGCTATTTTGCTGAGCATTGGATTTATCTATAAACCGCAGCTCCTGCGCTTGTCGAGCATTTGGGCTAATCCTCGCAAGCGTCGTCGCTTTGACCTGATTATTGTTGCCGTTATGGCGCTGATCGTGGTCATCACCGGCGCGTGCGCCGCATTTATGGCAGGTCCCGGTATTCCCCTCATGAGCTTTATGTACGGCCTCAGCTTTGAGCGCTACCGTACGCTGGCGCTGCTGATGGTCGTCGCCGGCGGCGTCACCGCGGCCATCGACTTTATCTACGCCATCATCACGGTGCTGCGCCACGCTGGAGACGTCACCAAGATCTACCTGATCTGCTTCGCCGTAAGCGTGGTGCTGCCGGTGATCTTGATTAAGCTGCTGGGTCTGATGGGCGCCGTGGTGAGCTACCTAGCCATCATGGCCCTACTGCTGGTGCTGTTGATTGTCGAATACGCCCACATTCGCCAACGCATAGAACGAGCCCGCAACCCGTACGGCGCCTAATTCGAATCAATTTGAAGAAAAGAAACGTCGATGTTTTGGCACCAACAGCGAGCAGTCTCGAAGTGCCCCAGGTTGGCGCGAAAGAGGAGCAACGCGTACTTCTGTACGCGAGCGACGGTTCGAGCGACAAGATGGGGTGCTTCGGGGCTGCGTAGCGTCAACGTGACCGCCGTTCGGTAGAACGGCGGAACAAGGTTATTCGCCCGGATTGATGTTCGCGTAGAACTCCGCCCCATCATCGAGCCGCAGGATGCCCACGCGACCGAACTCGGAGCCGGTGGCGGCGGCGCAGTCGATGTCGATGCGATCGGGAACACCAGCAGTGTCCTCGCCGCCCAAGCGCACGATCTGCCCGCGTCCCGATTCCTCATCGAGCCCCGCCAGACCACCGACCTCGCAATAACGCCCGAGCGACACCGTTGGCGTGTGACCGCTCACCACGACCGGACCCTTGCCCTCGGCAGAAAGCAGCCCGGTCGGCACATCCCAATAGCCGTGACGAATCCACAGCAGGTCATCGGACGACTGCACCGCGAGCATCTGCTGCAGCAGCTCGCGATCGGCACCCACCGCTCCAACGCCATCGGCACAATCGACGCCATGCTCAAGCAAAAACGCCCGCGCCGCCTCGGTCTCAATACCGGCATGTACCAGCAGATACGGGCGCTCCTCGGTCTCGACCACCGCGTAGAGCGGCAGCGCGGCCATCCATCGCACGAGCTCCTCGTATGCCTCAAATTCCATGTCGTTGAGCTGCTCGCGCGTCGTCCAGCCACCGTTGATATCCCAGGTCTCGGCATCGAGCGGATCCTGACCAATGATGGCATCGAGCATGATCTGCTCGTGATTACCCTTGAGCACGCGGGCGTTGGGCAGCGAGCGTACGAGCTTAATAACGCCGACCGGATCGGGCCCACGATCGATCATGTCGCCCAGCACGTACAGCGTGTCGTCGGACGTCAACGAGATCTTAGACAGGGCCTCGTCAAGCGCACGCACGTGCCCGTGAGCATCAGATGTCACATAGATCGCCATGGTACGCCTCTCCTTGCATTGCGGCCGAAGCCCGGTGCCGCAACTAAAACTTCAAGTTGAACTTAAACGTTACCCATTGTACTCCGTTGCAATAAAGCTGGAAAGGGTTTCCGAGCAGAGGCAAAGACGGCAGCCGTCTATGACGATATCGCGCACGCCCGCAATCCAACCCCATAAACCCACCATCTTTGGGTACAAATAACCGCAGACAACTGACCGTGCCACGCCAACCACCCAGGAGCGGACACTATCCATGAACCAGATCCTTCTCTTTATCGGCCTCGTCATCATTTTGTGCCTGACCATCAAACCCGTCGGCAAAAAACTCCCCTTCCCCACCCTGCTCATCTTTATCGCGCTGGGCATGCTGTTGGGCGTCAACGGCCCGACGCATATCGACTTTAGCGACTACGCGCTCACCGAAACCGTCTGCAGCACGGCGCTGCTGTTCATCATGTTCTACGGCGGCTTTAACACCAATATCGACCGCGCCAAGCCCGTCGCCGCGCCGGCGGTGCTGCTGAGCACGCTCGGCGTCGTCATCACCGCAGGCATCACCGGCGTGTTCGCCCACTTTGTGCTGGGCTTCGACTGGATCGGCGGCCTGCTGTTGGGATCGGTCGTGGCGTCCACCGACGCGGCCAGCGTCTTTAGCGTTCTGCGCGAGCACAGCCTGTCGCTGAGGGGCGGCACCGACTCGCTGCTCGAGGTCGAATCGGGCTCCAACGATCCCGTCGCCTATATGCTCACCGCCGTGCTCGCCACACTCGCGGCCGGCGGCGACATCAACATTCCCGCACTGCTGGCCAAGCAGATTATCTTGGGCGTGGGCCTGGGCCTCGCCATCGGCTGGGCGGCGGGCCGCCTGATTGAACGCGCGCACGCAACGGCCGAGGGCGCGCAGACCATCTTTTTGTTCGCCGTGGCCATCGTCGCCTACGCGCTGCCGAGCTACCTGGGCGGCAACGGATTTTTGGCCGTGTACCTGGCCGGCATTGTGCTGGGTGCGAGCGACATCACCGGCAAGGTCGAGATGGCGCACTTCTTCGATACCCTCACCGAGATGGCCGAGATGACGATCTTCTTCTTGCTCGGCCTGCTCGTAACGCCCGCACGCCTGCCGCAGATGCTGCTGCCGGGCCTGGCGCTCATGGCGTTTATGCTCTTTGTGAGCCGCCCCATCGCCGTCGGCGTGCTCCTAGCGCCCTTTAAGACGAACCCTCGCCAGGTTGCGCTCGTAAGCTGGGCGGGTCTGCGCGGCGCGGCTTCGGTCGTGTTTAGCCTCTTTACCGTGGTGGCCGGTGTTCCTGGCGGTCACGACCTGTTTGACCTGGTATTTTTGATTGCCGTGTCAAGCATTGTGGTGCAGGGCTCGCTGCTACCGGCGGTGGCAAAAAAGCTCAATATGATCGACGCGGAAGGCGACGTGCGCCGCACCTTTAACGACTACCGCGACGAGGACGGCATGTCGTTTGTCAAGTTCAAGGTGGGCGCGGGCCATCCGTTTTCCGGACGCTCGCTCGCCGATATTGGCAGCGCCACGGACATGCTCGTCGTCCTGGTGCTGCGCGATGGCGCGCACCCGGTGCTGCCCAACGGCGATACCGTGATCCAGGAAGGCGATCTGCTGGTTATGGCCGCGCCGACGTTTGAAGAGCGTGCCGAGGTTACGCTGCGCGAGGTCACCGTGACGCCCCACGGTCGCCTGGCCGGCCAGCGTCTGCGCGATGTGCCGCAAGGCAAGCATCCGTTTATTGTGGTGATGCTCAAGCGCGAAGGCCAAACGATCATCCCCGACGGCAACACCCTCATATACGCCGGCGACGAAGCCGTCATCGCCACGCTCGCGTCGTAGCCATCCCCACCCATAAGTTGCGGTGAAATAGGGACTGAATAGGCCTTCTAGCAGCCTAAACAGTCCCTATTTCACCGCAAGTTATTGAGGGGATGGGGTTAAAGCTCAATCGCGGCTACCAGTCCTCGTCCGTGTCATAGCCGTCGCCCTCATCGTCGGCGACAAAGCCGCGGAGGTCGAGGCCTTCGCGTTCGGCTCGGGCTAGGAGCTCTTGGGGCGACTCGTCCTCGATATCCACTACGTCGAGCATGGCGGCCGGAAAGCCCACGCCGGCTGCACTCCCCGCGCGGCCGAGCAGGCTCTCGCGCAGCTGGTCTACATCGACTTCGATTTTCATGGTGAAACCTCCCGCCAAACCAAGCCCTTATTCGTCAGTGCCAAGCAATTCCACGGCAGCAACAAAAGCTGCCACCTGCTTATCGTCCATCCGCGTGGCCAGGCGCCCCACGGGCTCATCGTAAGCGAACTGTACCTTATCGATAAAGCAATCCCAGGCACGCTCGTCCACACGCACGGCGGCCTCGCAATACTGGCTGAGCTTTTTGAGTCCATACCAAAACGCATTCACATGGCGCGAGGGGTCCTCATCCAGCACACCATCGTAGCGACGCCCGTTAAACTCACGCATGCGTGTCACGGCAACCTCGAGCGAGTCGCAGCCCTCGGCCGAAGCCTCATCAACAAGCTCGGGAATCGGAACCTCGCGCCGAACATCATGCCTGGTAGCGCCGTCGTACTCGCCCACCAACACATCTTCGTCAAGCCTAGAATCATAGTCGAAATAACTACTGCCCTGGCAAATCCCATGCGGCGAGCCAGAGCCAAACGCGCAGAATAGTCCGCCGTCGGCAACAACACGACGGTAGGTCTCAAACGACTTCTTAACCTGAGCGAGCAACTCGGAAAGCTCCCCGGCATTGCACGCCGTCTCGCACGCAACGCACGCAGACTCGGGCAACGATACCGGCTCCACCGTGCTCCCCGCGACGCGGGCGGCGCGCTCGGCCCGATACGCCTGCGCCGCCAAGCGCGCTCGCTGCGCAGCGCCGTGCACGTTGGTAAGTTCACGCTCCAACGCCACGTCACCAGCAACATCGCTCGCAGACCCGCCGGCACCCTGCGACCCCGTCGCACTCAGCTCGGACTCAAACGTCGCTGTGATCATGCCCGCAAGGCCCGTCGCATCGGCGGCACAACGCAACTGTTCCAGCTGCGTACACAGCAGGTCGGCGTCCAAAGGCACGGCATCCACAACGCGCACGTCACTCAGGCGCGCCACGCCCTGCAGCACCATAGCCCCCGCGGCATCGTACGCTACGCGAACCCTGTCCGCCGTATTAGCACGCAGCTTTACCTCGATAAACGCAAGCGTCTGCTCCAAACGGGCCAACAGCTCGGCCTTGTCCTCCATGCGCAAAAAGGCAGCATAGCGACGCTCCATCCGCAGCGGGCCAACAATGCCCGCCTGCTTGCGAGCGCGCGAAAGCGCAGCGCCCTCAACACGGCGAACATACCCGTCAACAGCCCGCACGGCAGACTTGCGCGCAGCGTGCTCGGCAGCCTCGACGCCCCTAAGCACGCCCAGCAGCTCGCGGGAGCGCGCCTTGCGCACCAACTCCCCGCGATCGTACTGCTCAAGCGCCGTCTGACGCTTGGCCACCGACTCAAAGCCAAACAGCTCGTCGAGCAGCTCACCAACAGAACGCTCGTCTGCCACGGCAGGCCTCCTCACGCACTACGCACCAACATGCTCGCGGGGCGCCCGAACACCGGACGCCCCGCACGCCCGCACCCCTACAGATCCAGAGCCTTCTTCGCGGCGTCGACCGGGTCGCCATCCATGTAGAACACCGGGCTCAGTCCCGAGATAATCTCGGACGAAACACTCTGTAGGCCCGCGATGGCGCTCAGCGGCAAAATCACGCGCTTGGCACCGGCGTTTTTGGCCACACGCATAATGTCCTCGAGCCCGCGTATCTCGTCCATGGAACCCGACATGCGCAAGATTCCCGGAATCGCCAACGCGGGCATCACCGGGCGGTTGCACGCCGCGGAGCACAGGCCCACAAACTCGGCGAGCGAAACTTCCTCGGACAGGCCCTTGCTCTGCAGGTCGTTGTAGAACAGCAGATAATCCTTGGAGCCAATGTGCATGCCCGGCGCCACGCGGTTCGCCAGGTTCACAAAGTTGTCGAACGCGGCCTCCAGCGTATCGCGCACCGGCTTGTTAAAGGCCACGCCCTCGTGCTTAAACTTGCACTCGCCGGCAACGGCCTTGTTCTCCAGCTTATACACGGCAACCTCACCGCCCTGCGACCTGCCCACGCCAAACACGTGGCCGGACAGCAGCGGCCCGTCGGGAATCAGCGTGTCCTCGCTCTGCTCGGGCACGCGCACCACGTGCACGTCCTGCGGGTTGTCGGCATCCATATAGCCCAGGTTGACGTCGATAAACTCAACGCCCGCCATAATCTTGAGCTGTTCCTTTACGCGGCGACGGCCCTCGATGGCGTAGTCCAGCAGCCAGCGCACGTCGTCCTTGTCCATGGCCTCGTCGGGGAACAGCAGCTTGGCAAGGCCGCTAAAGGTCTTGCGCACGGCGATTTCGTCACGCTTGTTAAAGTCGCTGTTAAAGCGGAAGTAACGGTCGATATGGTGCGTAAAGTCCTTGCGGCGCATCTCCTTGCAAAACTCCGACAGGCAGTCGGTGATCAGGCCATAATGCCCGGTCAGCAGGCTCGAGCGCATCTTGGGAATCTCCCAGCCCGGCAGGTAATAGTGGATACGGTCGAAGAAGGCCGAATCGTTGTTAAACTCCGGCGGGAACGGATCAAACAAGTGCGTGGTCTTAAGGACGTTTTGCACGGTGTCGTTGATGTTGCCCTCAAAGACCATAGAGGCATCGGCGTTAATCTGGTCGCGACCGCGCGCGTAGCTGCCACTCGCCATGTAGTCCTTCATAATCTGCACGGCATTGGTGTCCTTAAAGCGCATGCCGGCGACCTCGTCGAACGTCACGCAGTCCCAGTGGCCCACCAAGCCCACGCGGTCGGCGCGCATGGAGTTCATGCGGCCGAACAGGTTGGCCGTGGTGGTCTGGCCGCCCGAAAGCAAGATGGCGTAGGGCGAGACCTCTTTGTAGATATGGCTCTTGCCGGTGCCGCGGGGACCCAGCTCGCACAGGTTGTAGTTGCGCTCGATGAGCGGCACCATGCGCTCGATAAAGTGCAGGCGCTCTTTCTCGGAAAGCTCACTGGGTTCGTAGCCAGCCGAGCGCAGCAGCATATTGAGCCACTCGTCGCGCGTAAAGTACTGGCGCTCGTCGATCATGGCATCCAGGTCCAGATTGGGCATCTGGATGGGCGTGAGCGACGCCACGCTAAACGGAGAGTCCTCGGGTCCGCGCTTTTTGCGCTTGGCCTTGGAGCGGCGCGGCGCATCGTCGCCAAAGACCTCCATGCCAAACTCGTCTTCCTCATCCAAGGGGTGACGATACTCGATGCTCATAATGCACCAAATGCCACCCTGCAGAATCTTGGAATAGTCGCGCACGTACTCGGCAGGCATAACAAACGGCTCGATGGTCAGGTTGGCAAACGACGCCACGTAGATGTCTTTGTACTCGTCAAGCTTGGCCGTCACCTTATCGATGATGGTAAAGCGGCCCAACTCGCGAATCTTGGACTTAATGCGCTCGGACTCGTCGGGACGCACGTAGTTATCGGTGAGGATTCTGCGAATGCGGTCCAAACCCTCTGCCACGGCATCCTCGTCGTCGGTTGAGCAGTACATGCCCAGCAGGTACTCCAGCACAAAGGTGGGCACGTTGGCGCCGCGCTTCATAAGGGCCGTCAGGTCCTTGCGCACAATCTTGCCAGCAAAGTGCTCGAGCAGCTTGCCGTCCAGGCCATCCATGTCGTAGCCGTCGTCCTCGGGGGCCTCGGCCGCAGCCCGGTCATAGCCATCGGTCGAGGATTCGTCCTCGGCGGGCACCGCAGCCCCCACGGGCGCGGCAGCAATCACCGGCTCCGGGGCAGGCGCAGCAGCCTCAGCCGCCGGGGCCTCCACAGGCGCCGCAGCCTCCACAACCGCCGCAGCATCCACTGGCACGCTCACACCAATCGAGGGAACTTCCCACAGATCGTCGTCATGGCTATCAAACATAGGGCACACTCCTAAAAACCAAAGTCAGCAACAGGGGCAAACGAAACGGCAATGGTATACGTCTCGCGCCAAACGATCTTGCCCGTCTCACGCTCGCGGCAGACCAGATAGTACGGACCCTTTGCCGAGAATCCATCCGCCGCGCGCAGCGCAAACTTGGCATGCACTACGCGCTCCTGCGAATTAACAGAAGTCTTGTTAGCATGCGCCTTGACCGTATCGCTCACCTCGTTGCCGCTTGCATCGGTAAACACCAGCTCGTATTCGCACGGCAAGACCTTGCCTTGGGCTGGTTCTTCCTGGATCAAGTTGAGCGAGAAGAGCGAGTTGGTCACCCGGCGCCCCTCACTTAGCACGCGCAACGTCGCCGCGCGCGTGTCGACAAAGTCCTTGGAACCCGAGCGCGCACGCCAAAAACCGATAACGGGCACGCAAAGCTCCTGCAGGCTCATGCCGCCGTGGACGTAGTTGTTAGTACCACCGGGACGCTTGAAGTGCACGTTCTCGCGCGGGGCAAACCCCTCAAAGCCGGCACCCAAACGTCCCATGTCAACATTAACAAACACCCCGCGTGCCTCGTCCGAAAGCTTGGCCACGGCCTCGTTGGGCACCACCAGATGACGCTTGCCGTGCATGACGGGAGCGTCAAGGAAGGGAAGATCTGGCTTGCCGAGCATCTGACACTCGCTGAGCTCCCGGCGCGTGTAGATAAAGCCGTGATCCGCCGTTATAACAACACGCGCGCCCGGGGCGTCGGTGCACACGCGGCGCGCCAACGCGGCAAGCTCCTCTACGGTGTCCGTACAGGCATCGAAGACGTCATCCTGCGTAGCGGCCTTCTCGCCCGTGGCATCAATCTTGTTGTGATAGAGGTAGACAAGTCTTGAGCCCTTGAGCATCGCCTTGCGCTCGGTTCCCGCCATGTTGAGGTATGTACTCGAGCGCAAAGCGCGGGCTGTAGGCTCAACGTGGGCAAGCACGGCCTCGCGCTGCGGAGTCGTCGCAGTGGGCATGTCGTCAGCCAACACAAACGCGCCATCCTCTGCAAGCTCAAGCACCTGGTGCGGCAGCAGCGCAGGCATGCCCACCTCGGTAATGGAGGGAAAGACCGCCTGCATGCTAGATACCTTGACGTTGCCGCCGCGTTCGCGCTCGAGCAGCGCCGCAACGTCGCGGGCAACCTCATAGCGCAGCGCATCGCTCACGATAACGACCGTTGTTTTGGCAGAGCCCACAAAGGCGGGTAGCACATGCCAGTAAAACTCATCCTGCCGTGCGGGACCATCGATGCAGCCGCAATCGGCCCACTCCCCTTGCGCAGCAGCCGCCCAGCAGGCATTGGCATCCGCCAAGAACCAGTTGCTGTAGAGATTCTCCGCCCAGTCCGCCACGGCGCGGGCAGGTTCCTCGAGCGCATCGCACTCGACGGAGCGTGCCCGCAGATACGCGGTGCACATATGGCGATAGGCAGCGTCCATGGCATACCATTCGGACGTATAGGCATCCCACACCTGCTGGGACTGCGCCAGATGGAACCCACCCGCGTGCGTCTGCCTAAACGCGCACATATCGGCCACAGTGACAAGCAGGTCAAAGTAGCTCTCGACACGACGGTACCAGCTTAGGTCGCAACGACGCGCCGCAAAGGCACGCGCATCCTCAACACGGTCTGCACCTTGCGCAAACGAGCAGAACAGCTGCGAGAGCACAACCTCGTTGACGCACGGGAACACATCAAGCGAAGCCAGCGCATCGATCGGCAGGGTCTCGAACCGTGCAAAGAGCCCGCGGGCATCCTCAACTAAACGACAAATCTCAAATAGGTCCTCGCTCGATGCCCGGGCATCGGCGGCCTGGTCCCACGTACGCACCGCCTCAAGGCAATAGGGGCCGTAGGCGGGAGCCATATAGTTTTCGAGCCCCTTGAGCGCTCCCTCGGGAAGCGCGGTAGACGCCGCTGTAAGGAGCGCATGGGATGAAAGCATAAGCAATGAGTCGCGCTCATACAGCGGCCCCTCAAACCCATAGCAGCGAAGCATAAAGGCAGAGAGCACATCGCGCACGCAGTACTTGTCCATCAACTCGGCCAGCGCCTCGGGACCCTCGTGCAGCAGCATGGTCATACAGCCACGCAGCACAAACGCGGGACGCGCGTCACCAAGCTCTTTACCGCCAAAAATCACCGTAAGGATGCCGAGTTCGATATCGGATGCGCCCGAGGCATGCGGAACACACGCGGCAAACTTAGCGCAGCGGGACTTGGCGACAAAGAACGCCTTGTGCGCTCGCAGGCTCTCGCGCACGGCATCGATATTCTCGATACCCAGTTGATCGGCCAAAAGCGAAAGATAATCAGCTTGAAACCGGTCAGCATACAGCTCAACATCGGCAAGCCAATCGCCCTCAAGCCTGCCGCGCGGGCAACGGCGATACAGCAAGATATCGCTCACAAGGTCATCGCGGTTGACGAGTTTCTTGACGGCAAACATGCGGCCCTCGCAGGCCTCAACAAACCGAACCGGGCGCTCAAAGTCACCGTGAGCGGGCATAACGCCGCCATCGGCCCCCGCACCGTCGAAACCCACGGCAGCCAATCGCTCAAACTCAGGGGCAAACTCGCCGTCCGCATCGTGCCAAACCACCACACGACGCGGCACGCATGAGGGCAACGGCTGCAAAAACCGCAGCTTGAGCTGTTCTTCTACATCGATCTTGGGCATGAATATCCTTACCGTATCTGCAGTTACTTAATCTTTGCCAGCACATCCTGAAACTTGGCGTAGTTGACCTTGACGCCGTCATCCAGGTCGATCTTAATCATCTGGTCTGCCAAGTGGTGCAGCTTCTCCTCGAAGGCAATAGTCTCTTTGAGCTGGTCGTTGAGCTTTTTGACGCGCTTGTCCAGACGCACGCGCTCGCCGCGCTCGGCATCGGCAAGGGCATCGTTGGCATAGCCGATCTGGGCGCGGTAGCGTTCTTGCTGCCCATGCACATAGTCGGTGCGGATGCGAGCCAGCAGGTCGGGCTGATAGCGATGCATGTAAACAAGGCACTTAAAGCCGTTCTTTTTGCCACTGTCGAACAGCCAGTAGATGGGACGCTTCTTGTAGGTCTGGCAGTGGTCCTTAAAGAAGTCCTTCAAAAAGTAGGTGCGGATTACCTCGCGCGAGGTACCCTTGCTGCCGAGTGCCTCGGCAATAAAGGCCAGGTTCTGCTCAAGCGTCTCCTCGCCATACACGGTGCGCACAAAGTCGATAAAGTAGCGCACGATGTCGTCGTCAAAGTACTCGTCATCGGTAATGGGCAGCACGTTATCGCTATCGGGCATAAAGGTCACATGATCAGAGTTGGGCATCTTGGCCAGATAGTCATCGACTGTGGCGCCCTGATCGGCCAGGACCAGCCCGTCCACATCCAGCGAATAGCGGCCAAACATGCAGCCCACGGCATAGCTTATGAGCGAGGTGATCTCATCGCGCTTAGTGCGCACGTATTTGTTGCCCTTATAGCTCTCGGGGATCTCATCGGCGGTATCAAAGATGCGCACTACCGAAACGTACTTATCCTCGACCTCGATGGGCACCTCGCCCTCCATGTTGTAGATCTTGGCAAAGATTCGGTTGAGCTCCTCCTCGTTAGCGCGAAGCTGCTCAAAGCGAGCATTTACCTCGGCCTTGCGAGCCTCATATTTATCTTGAAGTAAAGTGGCCATGGTAGGCCATCCTTTCGTTGCTGTTGGAAACCACTGCGAAGAAACGGATTGCAGTATCCAAAAAAACCGCTAAAACGCTCTCCCCGCTGTACAGGAAGCTTGAGGAACTAAGTCGATGCAAATTTCGCACCTATTCTAACTACTAGCTTTTATCTCTATATCTCTTGTCTCTTAGCGAGAGCAGATTCACCCATGCATCAAGCGTATCCTCTTTCAGTAGCATTCTTGCCGTGACGTTTCCTTTACCGTTTGCGTCCTGTAAAGCCCACCACACTGATCCATCGGGCTTAACAACTCGCAAATATTGACCATGAGCGAGAGCATTCCTCAGATGTCTAAAAACGGCGTCAAGTCTTCTAAATGAACTTTTATTCTGTTTTCTCCTGCCTGTTTTGGTCTTCGCACCCGGCTTGAATTCTGAAAGCCCAGCAATCCTTTTGTTAAGACAAGCAGCTGTTGATAAGCAAATGAGGGCAAACTCGTAATCTCGTTTAATAAAATCAGATGAATCGCTACCTGCTTCGTGGGCCGCTTTTGCAAGGTCATTAGGGGTATATGCCCATCTTGTTTTAACGGCACTGTCGAAACACATCTGTTCAAGAAACGCATTTGCCTGAACAGTAGTATAAATATTCAAATCAGTAATAAACCCATTGGTCTGCCTCGTAGCATCAATAGCTTCTGATTCGGATACAAATCTTTGCAAATATATGCGTAGTTTTTTCTTAGAGACATCGTCCTTATACGATTCATGAACCTGTTTTATCCACGACGCATCATTCTTAAGAGGTGGATGTGCGCATTTATTATTGTTAGCCTTTTTCTTCTGCGACATGTGGACTCCTAAACGAGAGGATGACGTTTGAAATCCCAGGAGGTTTCAAACGAGTCCCAGTCGGTTTTTGATAATCCTCTGCTTTCCTTAAATAACCCGTCTACGAGATTGAAGCAACTCAGTAGGACGGGAAATTTATCCACATCACCAGCGTTAACGTTCAGAGTTGGAGCAATTAACGAAAAATACTCTTTAGAAACGCTGGAGTTAAGCAGCGACAACATATAACCGATTTTATCCTCAGGAACAAAAAGGCACATGCCGGCATGCTCTGAAAGACAATTGGACGCATACCTAAACGAAGGGATGGACGAAGTAATCGCCGACCATGAAATGGCGGGCTTGAATTTCAGTTCATCCGAATAATCTTGCGCATGGTTTCCTTCACGCGAGGCCGACTCAAACACACTGTGACCGTTATTTGACCAATCAATTACAGAGTCAAGATTACCGAACCATTTACGATAAGAGCCTCCCTTTGTGCAGGGGTGCCATTTTCTGCCACTAAATAAATCGGATACAGATGATGACGAAAAACCGATAGTCCCAACGGCGCACTCCCACCAAAGCCTAATGAACTTATCATTTTTACCAGTGATAATTCCTTTAGACGTTCTTCCGAACGAAGATAGTTTAACGCCATCAGCCATCGCAGAGAGTAGTCCGTCGCTGGCCCAGTAGGCTATGGGGGTGCCGGGAATCTGCTTGAAGGTGTCGGCGTCGCGGCGGTAGAACCAGCCGCAGTCGAGGTTTTCGATCGCCTCGAGCAGCTTGAGGCGCTTCGCCTCGCTGCCGTTGATGTCGACGAGGCGAACGTAGGCGCCACCGCATGCCGCGCGGCCGTTGTAGATGACGTCGGCGGTCACATTGACGACCTCGCCGCCGATGGCGTCGAATGCGCGGGGGCCGAGGTGCGCCATCGAGACGATCGTCTTGCCGTCGATGAGCGAGGAGCGCATCTTCTCGAAGCTGCCCAGGAACATCCAGCTCTGCATGGTGACCATGGCCGCATAACCGCGGTCCTTGGCAAGGCTGAACCCGCGCTCGATGAAGCACGTGCACAGGTCACTCTTCACGTCGGGGTAGTTCTTCTTGACCCACTTGCTCATGAAGGGGTTAAAGCTGCTGCTGCCCATATACGGAGGATTCGCCACGACGCAGATAAAACGACGGGCCAGTTTCTCGCAAATGGCGACGGCGCTTTCGAGCTTAGTTTTGGTCGCAGAAGCAAAAAGGTCCTCGGAACAACTCGCGGCGGCAGCCTTGAGCTCGTCGATCTCGTCCTCTGAGGGATTGAGCAGCGAACCGATCTCGCCCAAATGACTCAGCTCCTCGGCGAGCTTCTTGTTACCCGGCAGCCCGTCCTCCCCTAGCGGGATGCTCGAGAGCACGGTAACGTCGGCGCGAACGCCACGCCTAAAGAAGCGACGGTCGTGCTCGCGGGCGCACATGGCAAGCGCCAGCTCCGCGATCTGTGCCGCGCGGGAATCGATTTCCATACCTGCAAGGTTTTTAGTAAGAATGAGCTCGGGAATCTCGCGCTCACGATAGCCGCGCTCCTCGTACATATGGAAGAGCAGCTCAAACGCATAGACCAAGATATGGCCCGAGCCGCATGCGGGGTCGCAGAGGGTTATCTCCTCGGGACTCGAAATGCGAATGAAGTCCTCGTGCTCAGCATCGGGCTCGATGTAATACTCCATGCGCTCGCGTAGCGAACTCCCCGGATTGTTGAGCATCCACAGACGGCCGAGCGAGTTCTCGACCATATAGCGCACGATCCACTCGGGGGTGAAGAGCTGCGTGGCGGGCGCGATGTCCGCCGCCGCTGCCTTGCGCTTGGACTTGAAGAACTCGTCTTTAACGTCGGCATTGTAGTACTGATACATCCAGCCCAGAACGGTCACGCCCTCGCGCCAGTCCTCGTCAGTGAGGACGGCATTGAGTTTGCCCACCACACTGTCAGCCATCATGAGGCCCTGGGGCAACAGCAGCTCCATGGCTCCGCCCACGCGTTCAAAGACGCCCGGCAGGCAATCGGCAAGCTCCTCGCACTGAGCAACAAACAGGTAGCGCCACAACGGTTCATCCAAGCCCGCCATCTTGAGCTCGGCTATGCGATCGGTATCGGCCGTCGTTATTTCCACGTCCAGTGCGTTCTCCACGGCCTCGCTGCCATGGCTGCCGTCCGCACGACTTAGCATGCGCATACGGCTGGGAAGCCATCCGTATGCATCCATGAAGCGAATGGCCACGATGCGGTTGAACCAGGTGTAGGCCGCACGGTCGCGCAGTGCCTCGTGACCCACCTCTGCCTGCATGCGCAGCAGTTCGTCGCGTTGCTCAATCTCAGCCGGACTTAGGGGCAGGCCGTTGACGGTCTCGGACCCAACGGGCGCGGGTGCAGGTTCGGTGATGCCGTAGCGCACCATCTGCGCCTCCACGCCTTTGATGAGCTCCGTGCGGGCCCAAGTGCAGAAGCTCTTAAGAGCAGAATCGTTCATGGTTGATGAGCCTTTCTAAACGCCATAAGCCACCGGTGCGCGCTTTGGCACCGGTGGCTCCGCGGGTTAGTTGATACGGATCTCGTCGTTTGCAGCGAGCGCCTGCATAAGGCGGGAGCGCAGGTCGTCCACGTAGCGCTCCACGTCCTCTGCGGACAAGAGACGACTCGGCTTGGCCAGATCGGCGCGGCGCACGGTCTTGATCTTGCGCTGGGGCTTGGGCGCGGGCACGGGAGCAGACGATGCGGCGCCCTTGTTGGAGACCTTCTTGACCACCTCGCCCGTACTCATGACCTCGGTGGTGCGGCGCTCGTTGTCCATACGCACGCGGGCCTCATCCACAGCGTCGTACATCTCGTTGGCCGCCGCACTGAGCCAGTCGCCCCAGTTAGTTGCAACAACGCTCAGTTCGTTGAGACTTTGAGCGCTGTGGGCACGGTTTTTGAACGACTCGTATTTAGTGCCGGCGTCTGCTATGGCATCCTTGGCCTGATTGACAAAGCCCTTTTGACTCTCGGCCTGCGCCCGCAGGTCTTGCAGATCGCTCTCGATGCGACACAAAAACTCATTGCGGCGGATGCCCAACAGCTTTTTCATGTCATCCTCGACGGGATCCATAAGCGGCTGCAGGTCTTTAATACGGCCGTAGGGCTTGGGATCTTTGAGGATCTCACGAACCGTTGCCACGTTCTCCACCGCACCGGGAATGTCATCGGAGGCATACTCGATACCCTCAGTGTGGTTCAAGAAATCCCTGGCGTGGTCAAACGCTGTTCGTTGATTGGACTCGAAGAACTCAACCACCTTGTCAAAGTCTTCCTTGGCATCGAGCAAGCGCTCCTCATGCTTGGTGAACGTGGTCAAGAACGCCTCGGACTCGTTCTGGTCCTTAAGGACGTCGGCCACCTCCGAGCGCATCTTCTCGCACTCGTCCTCACCGGGATACGGGTAGGCCGGCTTGATGCCCGTGTAGTAGTCGCGTGCCATGGCGAGGCACGCCTCGCGCAAGCCCTCAAGGCGCTCTTTGAGCTCGGCCACGAGCTTATCCTCGTTGGAGGGCACGGTCTTGAGATCAAACAGGTCACACATGAGTTCGCCCGTGGCGCGCAGCAACCGGTCGCTCATGCGCATGCGCAAGCGCACCTGGGCCTTATCGGCATCCTTGCGCAGGAGCGCCACCATGCGACTGTCGTTAGCTTGAACCGTCTGACCGCCAAACAGCACCTGCGCGCGCTGCTCCACCACAAGCTGCGCCACCACATTTGCGATGTCGACCTCGCGCCAGCCAAAGGGCCTTTGCTGGTACTGGCGCTGGATATCGCCCATAGCGGTATCCAGGTGGCGCTGGTGCTGCACTTTGAGGTAGTCCTCGACCTCTTTGAGCGCACGCGTGTTACCTGCATCCATGCCAGCGAGCCCCACTTGAACGTTGCCCACCAGAGTAGAGCGAATATCGGAATCGCTCGTGACCGGCGCGCCGATATAGTCGGCCTTTTCAAAGACCACATCGCACAGCTGCGCCAGCACCTGCTCAAAGACCTGAGCGGGTTTGGCAGCACGGATCTCAATCATGCGCCCGTTGACGGCGCATCGTGCATGGAGCACCGCCTCAGCCAAAAGGGCGTCAGCCTCTTTCTCGTTAAAGTCCTTCTCGCGCATTTTGGCCTCGACAATCTGGCGGGTACTCGGCGGTAGCTCCTGCAGATTGCGCGTCTGGGCGTACATGCGAATCTTAGCGGCGTTGACGAGTGGGGCCCAATAATCCACCTCGTCACTCAAGGCCACGATGGCCTTATCCACGGATTTCAATGCCAGCTCGGCATCGTCCGAACGGCCCAGATCGCTGGCCATGGTCACCACGGAAAGTTCCATGCCGCCCATGCTGGTACCGTGGATTGAGCCGTCCACATAGCGGTCAAACGGAAAGTCGTTGGCCCCGCGGTTGAGTTTGCGCGCAGTGTAGATGCTTTCGAACAGGCGCTTCTTGATGTACTCAATCACCTTCGCGTTGTCGATCGGGGTGCGTGCGATCTCCTGCGCTATCTCCTGCTCCTCGTCGGTGAGGAAGCTATAGGTATCGCCCTGGCGTGCCACGTAGCTCTCGCGCTCCAAGCGGGCGAGAGATTCCTTGACGCGGTCCTTAAGGGCGCGCTTGTCCACGTCCAGGCTATCGATCATAAGGATGGAGATGTTCTCGACCGTGGCCTTGACGTAGCCGATGTAGCGGATCAAGTACAGGAGCTTAAGCACCCGGACATCGTAGCTCTCAAGACCCTCTGCGTTTTCAGCCGCGCGCTCCGCACAGACGACGACCTGAATGATGCCGTGCTCCAAATCCTTGGAGATTGTGTCGAAGAAGCGCCAGAACGGCACGAGTGCACCAGTCTGGTCATGCTGGATGGCCTGAGCGCTCTCCTGAAACGCGCTCAGCATGGAGCGCTCGCCCGTGGACATGTGCTTGGCCTTAACACCGTGCTTGCGTACCTCGGTCATCACGTCGGGCAGAAGCTTAAACTGGTAGCCCACAAACGGGTAGCTGGCCACAAAATCCTTGGAGTTGGCAAAGCCGGCAAGGTCGGAGCGCGAGCCACCCTCAAAGGTAAAGTTGTTTTTGAGGACGGCGGCGTCTTGCTCGTAGACCTGTGCAAGCATATCGGCCGCCGGCGCGGTCTTCTCGAGCACACGGCGCTGGATGACCTCGTCCACGCTGGAGCTGGAGAGCGAAAGGCGGGTATTGAAGCGGCCTTGGATCTTTGAAAAGTCGTTGCCCACGGGCAGGCTCAGGTTGTCGATGGCCTCCTGGCTCGTGACCATCACCCACACGCGGCCACCGCAGGCGGCACCCAGCTCCTCGACGATGGTCTGAAGACTCAACATAAGGCTTGGATCCCGGTCGTTTGTAATAAACTGACCCACCTCGTCGACCATAAAGAGTAAACGGTAGTTACCGCCGTGGGCCGCTGCCTGAGCGTCTACGTAGTCCTTGACCTTTTTGGCAAAGACATCGGGGGCCAAAACCTCGTCCTCAGAACCCTCAAGCCAGTTCCATGCGGCCTTTTCGCTCATGCCGAGCACGCTCTGCAGCACCTCGACGACGTCGTCCTCAAAGTAGCTGTAGGTGTCGCGGGCCTGGAGCCAGGACTCGCCGTTGACGCGCTCAAAGGCCTCGCGGAACTCCTGGGTCTTGCCCAGGGAATCGATGTGGTCCTCGAGCTTTGCAAGCTTTAGGTCCTCGCCGTAGAAGCCGCGCGCCTCGTAGAACATGCGCTCAAAGCCGCGAAGCAGCGCCGTGGGAGCCGTATCGCCCTGCTTCCACTGGCCCGCCTTGCTATCGATGTTAAAGAGGATGGCCTGCGTGGGCACCGAGCACGCGCGCTCCATGGCAGCCGCGACCATGGGGTCGACGATTTTGCCGTCAAAGTAGCGAATGGCGCTCATGCCACCGATCTGGCGATTCTCGAGCAGGTAGCTCAGCATCTTGAGGAAGTGCGATTTACCGGAACCGAAGAAGCCACTGATCCACACGCCGATCTTGTCGGTGGGCACATCGATGGCATCGCCGTATGCCTTGAAGAACGTGGCAAGGTGCCCTTGCAGCTCGCGCGTCACCACGTACTCGTCAAGCTCCTGGCGGATGGACCCATCTTTTGAATCCTGGACCTTGACCACGCCGTTGATGGAGCGGTTGATGTCTTTTGCAAAGAGGTCGCGAATGATCGTGTTGTCCATGGGTGCTCCTTTGGGTTTGGGAACGTATGGCAAAGGGTTGTTACCGGCGGCAGGGACTTGTCTGCGGGGTGCCGCGCTTACGAGATATCGATGGCGCGGTAGTAGTTGTCGGCCGGCAGACGGTTAAAGAGCTGGAAAGAAGAGCCGTTGAAACTGCCCGGATAGGCGGCGACCACAGGCACCTCATCAAAATCCGCAAGCATGCAGTGGAGAAGCGTGTGTATGCGAAAGAACGGGAAAACCTCGCCAGCGCCGGTGAGGAGAACGACGTCTCCAGGCGCGTGCGGCTCGGTCTGCTCAAGGATGTACGCGGCGACTTTCTCGGGCGATGCGAACTTGGCCACGTCCTCGAGCACGCGCTGGGTACCGCGGCGCTCCTCTTGGTGCGAGATAGCCTTGAGGACACGGCGCCTTTCGAGAATTGCCAGCACGGCGTCGTAAAGGTTCACGACCTTGAGCGTGCACGGAAGCTTGTCGGCCTCGGCATCGCGTGAAAGGGTGTCAAATAATGCACGCGCCTCAAACTCCAGCGCGGGGTCATAGCAAAAGGTGTGGAAGCCGATCTCATTGCCTATGCCCTTGTTGGCCAAAAAGTCCTCGCTGCGCAGGCACTCGCGCAGAAGCTGCGCACGGCGCTCAAATTCCTGACAGGCGCGCTCGGAGCGGGCATGCGCCGCCACGACGCTCTTGCGGGAATGGATGCCGATATTGGTGGTGAGATCGGTTGCCGGGGCGATAACAGGGTCGACGGCGCTTTTGACGGGAGCCACGCTACATCACCGCCCTGCCGGTAAGGGCCGCGATAAGCGACTGCTCGCCCAGCTGAACCAAGGCTCGCTCGACATCGGAATCGAGGAAGAGTGGTGACAGGCGCTCGGACTCCGGGCCCTGGCCCTCGCCGACAAGGCCGGCATGGCGGAGCGTCTGGCGGAGCGAGCCCTTAATGCGCTTGACCGTGGCCTCAGTCCAGCGGGCCGCGTCCGGATACTCCGTGGTAAAGCGTGTCATAAAGGCGTTGAGGTCAACCGCCGTAAAGGCATAATCAAAGTTTTGTAGGCGCTCCCCTACCTCGACGAGCACGAGCTCGCGCACGATATCGTAGCGGCAGATCATGCTGTAGAAGATGGCCTGGTCCGCCTGCGTGGGAGTGCCGGATGCCATGAGCCTGGTTAGGGATGACGCAGCCTCGACGGCGGTTTTGGGGTCGATGCCGCGCGCGGCGCATACGGCGTCCGTGGGCACCATGGCGTCAAGGCGGCGAAGGCACACGGTTGCGCGGTTGGCGACCATGCGCTCCGTGGGATATTGAAAGAGGTTCTCGCTCTTTACGCGTACAATAACCTGCTCGTCGCTTGCGCCCTGCATACGAAGGGCAGCGACGATGCGCATCTCATGCGGGAGGAATTGCTCGCGGGTGAGCACCCCCCCCCCGAACGCTTTTTGTGGTTACATCCACAGTACACGCTCCAAGGGTGTCAAAAGCTGTCACAAGTACGCCGCAACCCGGCAGGCAGGCGCGGCGCACATGACAATAATCATACCTGTTGGTAAAAAAGTTACCACGCCCAGAGTTTCAAATGTTGAGCAACAAAATTTAATCCGGTTAACGGTCATTTTCGCAGCTTAGAAACTTTAACGAGGTCGCCCCAAATCACACTTGCCAGACAACCGCGCTTACGAATGCAGGCACGCACACGCCCAACGCCACCCTCCGCTACACTCAACATAGAGTTCTACATATGATTCTATGTAAGGAGTTTCATATGCCTGTCGTAAAGCCTATTTCTGATCAGACGCGCGCGCTAACTACCATTCAGGAACGCGAAGATCACATTCAACGTACCATCGCTCATGGTTATGACGACCTCACCAACGGTCGTGTGCGCCCCTGGAAACAAGCGAAGGCCGAGGCGGATCGGATGCGAGCCTCGAGATAAGCCCTCCCCCATGTAACCATCCTGTAAATCATAGCGGCACACTCGAGTTTTACCGTGATGCGGTCGCGCCTGGCGCTCCACTGTGCTAAAGTATCCCGAACGTCCAAACGACTACAAGGGGGAACTAGAAGATGGCACGTGTGCACAACTTCTCAGCTGGCCCGGCCGCACTGCCTACAAGCGTGCTCGCCGAGATCGCCGACGAGATGATGGACTACCGCGGTTGCGGCATGTCCGTGCTCGAGATGAGCCATCGATCTAGCATGTACCAGCAGATCATCGACGACGCCGAGGCAACCCTGCGTCGCCTGCTGAGCATCCCCGACAACTACCGCGTCCTGTTTTTGCAGGGCGGCGCCACGCTGCAGTTTGCGGGCATCCCCATGAACCTCATGCGCCGAGGCCGCGCCGGCTACATCGTGACCGGCAACTTTGCCAACAAGGCATACAAGGAGGCCGCCAAGTACGGCGAGGCCGTGCTGCTCGCGAGCTCCGAGGACACCAATTTCGACCGCATACCCACCATGGCCGACATCAACGCGCGCATTGCCGCCGAGGCCGCGGGCGACGGGCTCGACTACGTCTACATCTGCCAGAACAACACCATCTTTGGCACCATGTACTACGAGCTGCCCGCTTGCGGCGACGTGCCGCTGGTCGCCGATGTCTCGAGCTGTTTTCTGTCGCAGCCGCTCGACGTCGAGCGCTACGGCCTCATCTACGCCGGCGCGCAGAAAAACGCCGGCGCCGCGGGTGTGACCGTGGTCATCGTGCGCGACGACCTCATCGCAGATGGCCCCGCCTTTGCGCAGACGCCGCAGTACATGGACCTCAAGACCCAGGCCGCCAAGGGCTCCATGCTCAACACGCCCAACACCTTTGGTATCTACGTATGCGGCAAGGTGTTCCGTTGGGTTGAAAAAACCGGCGGACTTGCCGCCATGGCCGAGCGCAACTGGGCCAAGGCCAATCTGCTCTATGACCTGCTCGAGCACAGCGAGCTGTTCCATAGCACTACGCAGGCCGACAGCCGCTCCATCGCCAACGTCACCTTCCGCACCGGCGACACTGAACTCGACGCGGCCTTTGTCGCAGGCGCGGCCGGGCACCAGATTCAAAACGTCAAGGGCCATCGCCTGGTGGGCGGTATGCGCGCCAGCGTCTACAACGCCGTAACCATGGAAGACGTGCAGGCACTGGCCTCGTACATGAAGGACTTCGAAGCGCAGCATAGTTTGAGCCCGCGATCTAACTAGCCCGCAGCACGCGGGCCGACCAGCCATCTCAAACCACCCTGTTTAGATTAAAACCTGCTAAGGAGTTTTTCATGCGCAAGATTAAGACCATCGACGACATCACCAAGGACGGCAAAGTCGAGTTTGGCGAGGGCTACGAATTTGTGAGCACCGCCGAAGAGGCCGACGCGATCCTGATGCGCTCGACCGACCTGCACGGCTACGGGCTGCCCGAGGGCATCCGCGCCATCGCCCGCTGCGGCGCCGGCGTCAACAACATCCCCGTCGAGGAGTACGCCAAGAAGGGCGTCGTCGTCTTTAACTCCCCCGGCGCCAACAGCAACGCCGTCAAGGAGCTCGTCCTGGGCATGCTGGTGCTCTCGAGCCGCGGCGTAGTGCAGTCGATGAACTGGGTGCGCGACAACGCCGACGACCCCGAGATCCAGGTCGATGCCGAGAAAGCCAAGAAGGCCTTTGTGGGCCGCGAGCTCAAGGGCAAGCGCATCGGCGTCATCGGTCTGGGCAACGTGGGCTCCAAGGTCGCCAACGCCTGCGTCGACCTGGGCATGGACGTTTACGGCTACGACCCGTTCATTTCCGTCGAGCACGCGTGGGTGCTGAGCCGCGAGGTGCAGCGCGTGGGCACGCTCGAGGATCTCTGCCGCGGCTGCGACTACCTCACCGTGCACGTGCCCAGCAAGGCCGACACCATCGGCATGATCAGCACCGAGCAGATTAACCTGCTGGCACCGGACGCCGTGCTCATCAACTACGCGCGCGAAACCATCATTGACGAGGACGCCGTCGACGCCGCCCTGCGCGAGGGCAAGCTCAGCTGGTTTAGCTGCGACTTTGCCACGCCCAAGACCGTCAAGATGCCCAATACGTTTATCACCACGCACTCGGGCGCAGGCACCGGCGAGGCCGAGGCCAACTGCGCCGACATGGCCATCAGCGAGCTCAAGGATTACCTGGAGAACGGCAACATCGCACACAGCGTCAACTACCCCGCCTGCAGCATGGGCAAGGCACGCGCCGCAAGCCGCATCGCTTGCCTGCACGCCAACGTGCCCAACATGATTGGCCAGATCACGGCAATCCTTGCCAAGGACAACGCCAACGTGCAGCGCATGACCAACGAGTCCGCCGGCGAGAACGCCTACACCATGTTCGACACCGACGAGCACCTGGACAGCAGCACCATCGAGGCGCTCAAGCAGATTCCGTCGATGTATCGCGTGCGCGTGATCAAATAGCGCCGGCGCCAAGCCTGCCAGACAGGCCACGAAACCCATTCGGCCCCCCGTTTTCACGAAACGGGGGGCCGATTTCGTTGCTCCGGAAGACTTTAAAATGATACCCAGAACAAGTTTTTTCGGATAATCAACAGTAAGACCCAAATCGCTTAGCACACCCGCTATGATAAACAGCTTTATCAGGGACTTTAGTAGGTAAAAATCGATCTCTATGTGCCGAATGTAAGTTGACTGTCTTTTTTCCGAAACAACTTAGGTAGCGCACAGAGATGTGGTGTAAGAGGCGGGGCATGCCCCGCCTCCGCCCTTTCTTGAAAGGGAGGGGACACCGCCTAGAATTCGTCGTTGGAGTAATGAAGGTGACGAATGGAAGGAAAGGCGATGCCCCAAGAAGAGAGTGTACTGCGCCTCGGCCGCGACGAGGCCCTCGAGGCGGCGAGGCTTTGGCAGGAGTGCGGCGACGCGCGCGAGTTCGCGTGCAGGGTGCTGGGCGGCGTGATGAACGCACTGATGGACTCCGAGGCCCAGCAGATGTGCGGCGCGAGCCGCAACGAGCGCAGCGACGGCAGGGAGAACAGCCGCAACGGCTACCGCCCCAGGTCGCTCAAGACCGCCGTGGGCGACGTGGAGCTCGAGATACCCAAGCTCAGGCACGGCACCTACTACCCCGAGGGCATGCTCGCGCGATGGTCGCGCGTCGACACCTCGGTGGCCGCCATCGTGCAGGAGATGTACGTGTGCGGCGTGTCCACCCGCAAGGTCGAGCGCGTGGCGTCCAAGCTGGGCATATCCTCGCTGTCGAGCTCGGAGGTCTCGAGCCTCTGCTCCGACCTCGACGCCGAGGTGGCGGAGTTCCGCCGCCGCGACCTCTCGGGCACGCCGTGCTGCTACCTGTGGCTCGACGCCACCTACATGAGCTGCAGGGTCGGCTCGTCGGTCGTCTCGCAGGGCGTCGTGACCGCGATCGGGCTGGGCGCCGACGGGCGCAAGCACTTCCTGGGCTGCGACGTGGTCGACACCGAGAGCGAGGACTCCTGGGCGGCATTCCTCGGCGGGCTGCGCGAGCGCGGGCTGGCCGGCGTTCGCCTCGTGGTCTCCGACAGCCACGCCGGGCTCGTGGCCGCCGTCTCGCGCCTGTTCCAGGGCTGCGCCTGGCAGCGCTGCGTGACGCACCTGCAGCGCAACCTCCAGAGCGCCTGCTCGGGCAGGCCCGAGGACTCCAAGGCGGCCGTCAGGGACCTCGTGCACGCCGCGGTCTACCAGGACGACCCCGACCTCGCGCGCTGCGTGTGGGCCGAGGCGGCGCCCTGGGTGGCGTCGGTGTCCGCCAGGGCCGGCGAGGTCTTCGAGCAGGCCGAGGACTCCGCGCTGGCGTTCACGGCCTTCCCCAGGGCGCACTGGGCCAAGCTCCGCACCAACAACGTCCAGGAGCGCGCCAACCGCGAGATCAAGCGCCGCTACAGGGTCGTGCAGTCCTTCCCCTCGAGGGAGTCGATGCTGCGCCTGACGTGCGCGAGCCTCATGGAGACCGAGGGGCAGTGGTCCCAGCAGCGCGTGTTCTCCGAGGCCTCGGCCGCCGAGGGCTTCGCCGGGCCCGCGGACAGGCCGGCCCCGACAGAGGGGAGGCGCCGCGCGCTCGGGCGGCGCGCCAGGGAGATAGTGGACGAGATAGTCGAGAGGCGCGGCCTCAAGAAGGAGTAACATCGGGACTTGCAGCGACGGACCTCAGGACGCTCTTACACCACGTCTGCGCGCGCCACCACAACTTATTCTAGATAGCATTTTTAAGGCCCCTCCAAAGGCAAAATTGAAGCCTTTTTGCGACCAAAACTATAGTTCGCGCGACCCTTTTCCACCTGCGAGACTATATTCCCGCCCAATCGATAAAAATCTCCTCACGAAGCCGCCGTTCGAGCTCCTGCTGCCGCGGCGTCTTGTCTTTCCGCGGCACATCGAGATAGGACATGATGAGCTCCATCACCACGCGGAAGGCATCGGGGTCGGCCAGCTGACCATAGGTCATCAGAACGACGGGGTATCCCATCGCTTGCAGCGCCGTCGTTCGATCGGAGTCCGAAATCTTGGATTCTATGGATCCGTGAATGGCTTTACCTTGACATTCAACCAGACACTCTCGGCTGCCGTCCTTATTTGCCAGCAGAATGTCGGCATAGCGCCTATCGAGCCCCGAAATCAGACGGGCGCTGCGCGTCAAGCGAATCTCGACGTTATTGGTAAGGCGCAGCCCTTCGCCGCCGCGCAACCTCGTAAGGCCAAACAGCATCGAAGCCTGGACCTCGAGCGGCGATGCCGCCACCCCCGTAATGCATTTCGCGGCACGTGTGAACGATTTAGCGCCGCGGAGCCCCGAAATCTTATCGACGTACTCGGTAAGTTCAGAGAGCTCAATCAAGGGAGGTCGTTTCCACAAGTCCGTTGGATTCCCCGAAGCATCCTTTACGTTTTCCCAGCCCGACCGCGCGTCACCCCACCGGCTCCCATACGCCTGCTCAAGTGCCAACTTTACCTGAGGCGCAATCTTGCACACGGCAAAGGTGCCGCACATCTCATACATGCACATGATCAGACGCTCGTTTGAAACCGAGGAAGCCATGGTCAGCAGGGTAAAGAGCGGGGACGCGACATCGAGGGCAAGCTCTGTCTGCCGCATGGAATCAAACGGCCTCTCCCCGTTCCAAACATGTCTGACAATGCGATCGCCCTTGCGCCCGCAGACGCCCTGCGCCAACACGTGTAACGGGGTGCCCAGGAAATGCTTGACGAGCGGGTGCTCACAAAGATGCTCCCTGCGCGGATCGTCTACAGAATCGGGCAGGTCCGGCATTATCGCCAAGACCTGTGGGGGTATCCGGTGATACCGAAAGGCAGATATGTCGCACAGTATGTCGTCCATGAAGGGTACGTACCCACCGCGTCGTTTGTAAACCCGCTTGGACGGCAAACGTGCTGGCTTGGCCTGCGAACGGTAAATACTGCTGCGCGCGCGTCACGAATCTCTCGGGAGGCTTACAATCGGTTTGGGAAGCAAACTGATTGTGAGGTTGCATATGGTTGATGAGGACTTTGCCTGGCGACTTGCGCAGGACCTTGTGAAGATTGACAGCTCGGACCCCGGCGCATATGAGGGCGAGATCGAGCACTTCATTAAGAGGCTCATTGAGCAGCGGCTGGCACAACTTGATAGTCCCGCGCTCGATGCCGTGCAGATTGCAGAGCTCGAAGTGCTGCCCGGGCGCCGCAATCTCATGGTCACCGTGCCCGGTTTGAGCGACGAGCCGCGACTCGTCTACATCTGCCACATGGATACAGTCACCTTGGGCGACGGCTGGGACGCGGACATTACGCCGCTCGGGGCGGTCGTGCGCGACGGCAAGCTCTACGGCCGCGGTGCCTGCGATATGAAGGGTGGCCTGGCCTGTGCCATTGCCGCACTGGTCCATACGCTCGAGCGCGTGGCGGCGGATGGCGCGCTGCCCCGCCGCGGCTTTTCGCTCATCTGCTCGGTCGACGAGGAAGACTTTATGCGAGGCTCCGAGGCAGCCATCGATGCCGGCTGGGTCGGTTCGCGCGAATGGGTGCTGGACACCAAGCCCACCGACGGACAGATCCAGGTGGCGCACAAGGGGCGTACGTGGTTCGAGATTGAAATGGCTGGCGTGACGGCGCATGCGAGCCAGCCGTGGAAGGGCGCGGATGCCGTCGCCGCCATGGCCGAGGTCGTGTGTTCGCTCCGTCGCGCGTTTGTGGCGCTGCCCGCGCACGATGAGCTGGGGTCTTCGACCATCACGTTTGGCCAAATCGAGGGCGGATATCGCCCCTATGTCGTGCCCGACCGCGCCAAGGTCTGGGTCGATATGCGCCTGACTCCGCCGGCTGATACGGCCGTCGCGAAGCGCATGGTAGAGCAGGCCATCGCCAGCGCCGAAGCCGCCGTTCCCGGTTGCCACGGCAGCTACGTCGTGACGGGCGACCGCCCCGCCATCGAGCGCGACCCAAACTCTCCCCTTCTAGCAGTGCTCAAGCGTGCCGCCGATGACGTGACGGGCGCGGACACGACCGTCGGCTTCTTTACCGGCTACACCGACACCGCCGTCATTGCCGGCAAGACAGGTAACCGCAATTGCATGAGCTACGGTCCCGGGTCGCTCGCGCTCGCGCACAAGCCCAACGAATATGTGCCCCACGCCGATATCGTTCGTTGTCAGCAGGTGCTAATCGCGCTCGCCGATAACGTGCTCTGGGACGAGAGCTGCCAAGTTGGGGCATAATAAGCCGCGAACAAACCGAATCGTGCGTTAGGACCGCCCATGAAAGCACTTCCGTTTCCCTGCATCCGCCCGGCTCAGGACCGCGTGCTCGAGGCGCTGCCTGCAATGGGCAGCATCCTGAGCGGCAACGATGCTCTGCGCGGAGCCATTGCCGATGGCCTGATGCTCAAGGACCCGGGTGCGGCGTATTACGTGTACGAATGCTCGGGGGAGCCGGGGCGCGTGACGGGCGTTGTGGCGATCTGCCCGGTTGGTGCGCTGGCGGGCGGCGACGCGGTTGCCGCCGATACGGCCGCCGCTGCGCGCGCATTCGCCGACCTCAAGGTGCAGCCCCGTCCCGTAACACTTGCCTACGAAGCCTCGCCCGTCATGGACATCATCCTCGGCGCCACAAAAGAGGGCGCTTCACTCTATGCCGTCACCGACCCCGCCGGCATTACGCACCGCGTGTGGGAGGTCAAGCGCGAGGACGCCGTCGGCGCCATCCGTGCCATGCTCGACCAGGCGCCGGAGCCGGCACTGGCCGACGACCCCGCCTACGCTGCCGCGCTGGTCGGGGCATCACAGCTCCTGGCCGACGATGCCCGTGCCGCCGGCACCTACACGGGCAAAGAGCCGTTCAACTTTACCGTAGCTGTGCTCTTCCCCGCCGCGCAGGTCAGCGGCGGCGCGCCGCAGGTCCCGATGGGCCTGCTCACCCACCAGATCGCGCGGTTCTAGCGAGACCAGACCGCCCGGCACAAAAATCGGCAGCCCAACAAACAGGGGGGCGGAGATGCAGCAGGTACATGCATCTCCGCCCCTTTTGCGTCGAGAAGTTATGCCGGCGACCCGTGCCGCCACGCTCGCGTTATCCGCGCTGCGGACCCGCAGTAGCCACGAGCGGTTCAAGCCCCAGCTCGCGCGCGTAGTCCTCCTGCGTAAAGACTTCGACAAGTTCAAACGTATCGGCCGCATCGTCAAACGCAAAATGCAGCACTGAGCAGTTGCCCGGCACGCGTTCGCGCTCGTCTGCCGCCGCGCCCCGCACGTGGTCCAAAAACTCCTTGATAGCCGAGCCATGGCTCACCGCGAGCACGCACTCGTGGTCCGGACGCTGCATAAGCTCGGTCAACGTCGCCACCATGCGCTCGCGCACCTGCATCTGGCCCTCGCCGCCAAACTGGCGATAGAAGTCGCGCCACGGGCGCTCGGGCATGAGCACCACGCGCTCGGCCTCAAAGTCGCCAAAGAACCACTCGCGCAGACCGTCCAGGCGCTCGTACGCCAAGCCCGGCCACAAGTTGGCGATAGTCTGCTCGGTGCGATGAAGCGTGGAGGTGTAGGCATGATCGGGCTCAATGCCGCGCGCACGTAAAAACATGCCGGCGCGCGCCGCCTGGTCGCATCCCAGCTGCGTGAGCGGCGAGTCACTCCAACCCTGAATAATGCGCTTAAGGTTGAATATTGTCTGCCCATGACGAACCAGATACAGGTCTTTATTCATAGGGGTCCTTTCGTTCGTTACCAATCAAGGAGCGAAAACGCACCGTCGCAATAGCCAAAATGAAGCACGGCACCGTTGTCGGGTAGCTCTCCCCTGCCAGTCACATACTCAAGAAACTCCTGGCAGGAAGAGCCGTGGGAGACTGCCAGCACACAGTCGTGCTGCGGCCTGGCCATGATGTGGGACAGCGCCGCGACCATGCGCGACTGGAGCTCGCCTTCAGACTCGCCACCAAAGGCCACCGGATAATCACCCCAGGGCTGCGGCGGCATCTCGCGATTTGATGTACCCTCCAGCGAGCCCAAATGCCACTCGCGCAGGTCATCGACCAGCTCTATCGAGCGGCCCTCACCAGCAATTAGCTCAGCCGTACGCCGCGCCCGGCCCAACGGGGAGGAATACACACGGTCAAAGGTCACGCCACGCGCCTCAAACGCCGCGCGCGTCGCCAGCGCCTGCTCGCGCCCGCGCGCCGTAAGCGGCGAATCGTGCCCACCCTGCAAAATGTTCTGCACATTGAGCTCAGTCTGCCCATGCCGCACCAAATACAAATCTGCCACACGTCCTCCCCTCGCACCACCGCAAAGGGGACAGGTACCTTTGTGGTGGTTTACCGCCGGATCACACCGCGGTGACGCTCAACTACACCAGTACGTCGACAAGCGAGCGCTTGGGTACGTGGTGCACTTGCGCCTCGTCGCGCCAATAATTGATGGAGCCGTCGGGGTTGGAATCGATCGCATCGATCACCTGTGTCTCGGCCGGAACGCCAAACGCCATGATCAGCTTGAGCTCATACTTGTCGTTATCGAGCCCCATGGCATCGATCGCGCGGGGCGTAAAGGCCTTGAACATGCAGGCTGCCACCTCGGGCGTGGCGCTGCGGGCGGCGAGCATCATCGTCTGCGCGGCAATGCCCGTGTCGACCTCGGTAATGGGAGCGGCTGGCTTGCCCGGAACGGCGCGCTCAGCAAGAATCGCGATGTAGCCGGTCGGGCGCTCGCCCTCATCGGGACCCGGCCAATCCTTGAGCGCACCGGCCCATGCAAGCTCGTCAAATACACGCGCGCAGTCCTCTGCACCGCTTACCACATGAAAACGCAGACGCTGAGCATTGGCACCACAGGGAGTCAGGTGCGCCAGTTCCGCCAGCTCGAGCAAAAACTCGCGCGGCACGCGCATGGACTCGTCAAAGCGACGGCACGTACGGGCGCGGCGGACCAGCGCGTCAAACGTGTCCAGGCCGAGCTTTTCGCAACCTTGCTTTGCCATCGACTCCGCGCTAGACGGCGCCGCGGGAACTGTTTCGTTCATAGGGACCCCCAATTTCGGGCAATTGTTCTTAGGAAAATCTAACCTAAAACGTAGGCAATAACGAACAGGGCCGCAATGTTCTACACCTGTTGAATAGAAAATCGCGACGTGGGGAACAACGGAAACAATTCGGGGCCTTTGGGTTACGTTTCACCCTCCCCGACCCATACGTCAGCGCCTTTAGGCGATACTGGTCGTAACGATCAAGGCTTACGCCGCACGGAAAGGAGACATTATGGGCATCTTTAAGAATGATGACCAAAAATCGAGCCAGTTTGGATTTGACGAGAAAAGCATGGCGGGCAAAGCCGTCAAGGCCGTACGCTGGATCTACGCCATCACGGGCGTCTTAGCGCTCATTGCTGGTATCGCACTGCTTTTTGCACCCGCCAAGTCCCTCGTCTTTTTGACGACTGTCCTGGGTTTTTACTTTGTAATCACTGCTGCCATTAGGCTGTTCACTGCCATTTTTGAGCCGCTGCTGCCCACCGGCTGGCGCGTGACGAGCATCATCTCCAACCTACTCATTATCTTGGGCGGCGTCATAATCCTGCGCAACCAGGCCTTCTCGCCCGCGACGCTCACCACGATGGTGGTTATCGTGGCCGGCTTTGGCTGGATTGTCGAAGGTGTCATGTCCATTCTGGAGTCCGAGCTTTCGTCCAACCGTGCCCTCGCCATCCTGAGCGGCGCACTTTCCATCATCGCCGGCATGTTCGTGTTTATCTATCCGCTGTGGTCGGCCAAGATGCTCGTTATCTTTAGCGGCGCCGCGCTGCTGGTGTTTGGCGTTACGCTGATTGTTCGCGCTATTCAATTTGGCAAACTGGTGCACTAGATGCCGCGAACGCTCTTTATTGATGCCGACGCCTGCCCGGTCACGCGCGAGTCGATTGACTGCGCGCGGCGGGCAGGCGTCGCCGTTGTTATCGCCGGCAACAGCACGCAAAACCTGGAACGGCACATTCGCCGCGACGACCCGCGCGATGCCGAGCACGCGCGACGCGGCTTTTGGGTCACGACGCTCGACGTGAGTGTGGGCGCCGACAGCGCCGACTTTGCCATTGTCGAACGCCTGCAGGCGGGCGACGTGGTCGTGACGCAGGACATTGGCTTGGCGAGCATGGTGCTCGGGCGCGATGCCGCCGCCATCGGTGTGCGCGGGCGCGTCTACGACAAAGCGACCATCGACATGCAGTTGTTTATTCGCCACGAGGAAAAGAAGGTGCGCCGCGCCGGCGGACGCACTCGCGGACCGGCGGCATTTACCAGCGAAGATCGCGCCCGCTTTAAACGCAACCTCACCGAGCTGCTCCGCTAACTAAGGTAGATTTTTGGGACATGCCCGAAAATCTACCTTTTTGTTTTGGGCGGTGCGAGCGCTCAAAATCCATGGCTCAACAAAAAACGGGCTTCAAAATGCCATGCGTCGCCGCATTGTGCAGGCGCCGAGCATGGCTATTTTGAAGCCCGTTTTGTTAGGCCCACTTAGAGGCCGAAGGCAGAAAGGATAAGACCCCAGCCCGCACCGATGACGTACATCATGATCAGGAACAGGACGTTTTCGCGGGCGCTGCGGTTGGTGCGGAACAGCACCAGGTAGCCCACACCTGCAGAGATGAGCGTGCCGGCGAGCATCGGGGCCAGCTGCAGCGCGCCTTCCAGGTACAGTTGCGTGATGACGACGCTGGCCGAGCAGTTGGGAATCAGGCCGACGAGTGCCGAGCCCAGGACCGCAAGCGTCTCGTTGCCGCGCAGGAACTGCTCGATTGCGGACTCGCCGAACGACTCGAGCACGGCGACCAGAATCAGCGTCACCAGAAAAATGAATACCGAGACCTGCACGGTGTGCGAAATCGCGCTGCGTATGATCGACAGGACAGGCGTCCCTTCGTGGGAGTGGGAGTGACCGTGGCCATCATGGTGTTCATGCTCGCCCTCATGACCGTGATCGTGGCCATGTCCGTGGTCGTGCTCGTCCTCGTCTTCATCACAACCGCAATGGTCACGCTCGCACAGCTCGTGGATGTGGTCGGCGCTCACGCCCGCCTCGGCCACCTCGTCGATGATGTCACCGCCAGTGTGGTCGTCGTGCGCGCAGTTCACGTGGGCCGGGTTGGCCGCGGTTCCCAGCACGGTGCGGCGAATCGCCGCATGCGCGCGAGCGTTACGACGCAGGCCGCGAATGGCGGCGTCCACGATAAAGCCCGTGACCAGCGCGATCAGTGCCTTCGAAGCCAAAAGCATCGCCATGGTCTGCACGGGCACCTGCTCGGCGAGCAACAGCGGCAGCATCTCATCGGAGGTCGAAAGGAACACCGCCACCAACGTACCCAAGGTCACGACACGACCGGCATACAGCGTGGCCGCCATTGCCGAAAAGCCGCACTGCGGCACCATGCCCAGCAACGAGCCAACCACGGGGCCCGCGGCTCCGGCACGCTTGATGGCGCCGTTAACGCGGTTGCCCGCAACATGTTCGAGCGTCTCGAGGGCCAGATACGTCACCAACAAAAACGGCACCAGCGAGAGCGTGTCCTTGCCGGCGTCGAGCAGAATATCAATCAACAAACCCATGACGGATGGAACCTTTCGTGTCTTTCGGCAGCATTGTAAAAGTCCTAGCGGTCAACTAGGGTATTGTAGTTATCCTAGGCGCGATGCCAATAGTTGCCCATGGTAAACTATCATCTCGCCACATCTTAATGACTCAAAGCCGCACGACGCGGCCCATCCAAGGAGCAGTTATATGAACGTTTCACAAGCACTCGAATACGAGCGCCAGCCGTTTATTCCCATGTTTATCTATGGCGATCATGGCGCCATGGAGTCCGAGCGCCAGAAGGGCGAAGAGGCCCTTAAGGTGCTCGAAACCGAGTACTTTACCGCCGAGGGCGACCCCAGCTTCGACTTTGCCACCGTGCGCGACCTGGCTGACCGCAACCGCGACCTGTGCGACCAGATTGGCGAGGCGCGCCTGCGCAACGTGACGCCCGCGACGCTTTCGCGCGGTCTGTCCGACGCCGACACCTGCGCCGCCATCGGCAAGATGCAAAAGCGCACCGCCGCGTCCGTCATGCGCGAGATCCGCGGCGACCGCGACGCGCTCGGCGTGGCGTACGCCCGCAAGCCTATCCAAGGCACAGTGCTCGGCATCGACATCGAGACCACCGGCCGTGCACCCGAGCGCGGCTACATCATCAACGTGGGCTGGGAGATCATGGAGCTCACCAGCGACGCCGTCCCGCACGACGCCGAGGCACACTACTGCGGCCTGCCCGATATCTACCGCGGCGAGGATGTGCCGCTGTCGAATATCCACCACATCACCTGGGACGACATCGACGGCAAAACGCCCTTCCGCGAGAACAAAGAGCTGCAAAAGCAGCTGCTCAAGCTTATGAAGAAGTACCCGTACATGGCACACAACGCCGCCTTTGAGGACAGCTGGTTCAAGATCCACCTGGACGGCTACGCCGAGGCACGCCGCGCCGGCAAGATCATCGTCATCGATTCGCGCCAGATCTGCCGCAGCTTGGACGCCGACGTGCGCTCGCTCCCCCGCGAGTCCGCGCCCGCCGCGCTCGAGAACTGGGCGCGCCGCCGTGGCACCCTCGCCGCCGACGCCAACGAGCAGCACCTGGGCCTCGACGACACCGACCTCATGCTCCGCACCGTCCAAGCCGAGTTCAACCTCAAGAACCTGTTTGACAAGTAGAAACGTCTACGACAAACTCCGGCGTAGATCACGGGCGGCCTCGCAGCGGGAAACCCCGCAGCGGGGCCGCCCTACGTTCCACAAATAAACCTGCCATCACAAATTCTGAACACTCATTGCGAACGATTTCGGCCAATTCCCGACACGTAATTCGTTGTCGGATGGTGATGCATCACTATCAAATGTGCAGCAATTGAGTATTTCTATGCTATAGCCGAGCTGCGAAAACGTTTATTTAGGGCATACCAACTCATAATTGCGTCAAGCTTTTGGACAGCATTTGGTTAGACCTCTAAAACGGCTTTTCCACTCAGCGCCGTCAACACGGCATTAGCTGACACGATATATACCATGAGTATCGTATTGTCACATACCACTGCAAAAGCGGTCTACCAGGCCGCGCATTCGGTGTCTGCGAAAGGCATCGAGTCCTGTAACCCTACCGCGATTTACGAATCATGTCCCACCGTAACGCTCCTTGACGCAGCCGCAGAATGGCTCACCAAACATGATGTTTCCCTCGATGCAAATGATTGCCTCGAGGTGATGGTGTTTCATCGCAGGAATGCGCGCTATGCAATGAACTGTCAATGCCACGTGTCTTCAAAACGATTCTCGAACTCACGCTTTATAGAGCTCAAAGATGGCATCTTCATTGTTGGCGTTGAGCTTTGCGCACTTCAGGCCGCCACCTATCTTTCTTTTCGCGAACTAGTGGAGTACTACTTTGAACTGTGCGGCGCTTATTCCCTTGGAACCGACTCTTCCACCTCCTATACCGAGCGTTTCGCGCTCACCTCGACCGAGAGGTTAAAGCAGTTCTTTAATTCCATTACCAGATGCGACGGTCTGGCCCTTGCCCGAAAGGCGATCCAATGTGTACGCGACGGATGCCGGTCTCCCATGGAAACGGCATTTGTCATGATGCTAACGCTGCCCAAAAGCGAAGGAGGGCTTGGTATTAAGGGAATTGAGACCGATTACGAGGTGCAGGTCACCACTGCCGCAAAGAATCTCACGAGACGCAAAAAGTTCTTTATGGATGCGTATCTAAAGAAATCTCGCACAGACATTGAATACAACGGTTTTTATCATGACGCGGAAGAAGACCGCGCCATCGATGAGGAGCGCAAGAATGCACTTGCGTCCATGGGGTACGGAATCATCACCGTCAGCCGTTATTCCTTTATGCATGCCAGCGCTTTCGTTAGGGTCATGGAAGCGATCCAACGGAAAGAGGGCATACGCCCCTCGCGTCTGCCAAAAGACTTTCAAATCATGCAAGAGGACCTGAGACAGTTTGTGCTCAGAAGGTTTATAGAAGAGAAAAAGCGAATTCAGAAGCAGCTTCGCCAGGATTCCGAAGAGCGCCAACGAATCGACCTCGAAAAAGCAACACTCGAAGGCATCACGCTGGATGACCCGACAATTAATGAAGTTCCGGCAATCGATGACATGCAGACTGTCGAATCCGACAGCCCATCATTTGCCCAAACAAGCAGCCTCGCGCCCGAGGGCAGGGTCTTCGGGGCCGGAGACTAGGCCGGCTAACAAGGTAGGTACCCTAGCGACGTGCAAAATTGCGAATATTCAGCAGGGTCGGGTGTCTATCACCCTCGAGTGGATCCAAATGTGAAGCGAAACGCTCTTGCGTGAGAGCGTTAGGGGTAGCGCACAGAGATGTGGTGTAAGAGGCGGGGCATGCCCCGCCTCCGCCCTTTCTTGAAAGGGAGGGGACACCGCCTAGAATTCGTCGTTGGAGTAATGAAGGTGACGAATGGAAGGAAAGGCGATGCCCCAAGAAGAGAGTGTACTGCGCCTCGGCCGCGACGAGGCCCTCGAGGCGGCGAGGCTTTGGCAGGAGTGCGGCGACGCGCGCGAGTTCGCGTGCAGGGTGCTGGGCGGCGTGATGAACGCACTGATGGACTCCGAGGCCCAGCAGATGTGCGGCGCGAGCCGCAACGAGCGCAGCGACGGCAGGGAGAACAGCCGCAACGGCTACCGCCCCAGGTCGCTCAAGACCGCCGTGGGCGACGTGGAGCTCGAGATACCCAAGCTCAGGCACGGCACCTACTACCCCGAGGGCATGCTCGCGCGATGGTCGCGCGTCGACACCTCGGTGGCCGCCATCGTGCAGGAGATGTACGTGTGCGGCGTGTCCACCCGCAAGGTCGAGCGCGTGGCGTCCAAGCTGGGCATATCCTCGCTGTCGAGCTCGGAGGTCTCGAGCCTCTGCTCCGACCTCGACGCCGAGGTGGCGGAGTTCCGCCGCCGCGACCTCTCGGGCACGCCGTGCTGCTACCTGTGGCTCGACGCCACCTACATGAGCTGCAGGGTCGGCTCGTCGGTCGTCTCGCAGGGCGTCGTGACCGCGATCGGGCTGGGCGCCGACGGGCGCAAGCACTTCCTGGGCTGCGACGTGGTCGACACCGAGAGCGAGGACTCCTGGGCGGCATTCCTCGGCGGGCTGCGCGAGCGCGGGCTGGCCGGCGTTCGCCTCGTGGTCTCCGACAGCCACGCCGGGCTCGTGGCCGCCGTCTCGCGCCTGTTCCAGGGCTGCGCCTGGCAGCGCTGCGTGACGCACCTGCAGCGCAACCTCCAGAGCGCCTGCTCGGGCAGGCCCGAGGACTCCAAGGCGGCCGTCAGGGACCTCGTGCACGCCGCGGTCTACCAGGACGACCCCGACCTCGCGCGCTGCGTGTGGGCCGAGGCGGCGCCCTGGGTGGCGTCGGTGTCCGCCAGGGCCGGCGAGGTCTTCGAGCAGGCCGAGGACTCCGCGCTGGCGTTCACGGCCTTCCCCAGGGCGCACTGGGCCAAGCTCCGCACCAACAACGTCCAGGAGCGCGCCAACCGCGAGATCAAGCGCCGCTACAGGGTCGTGCAGTCCTTCCCCTCGAGGGAGTCGATGCTGCGCCTGACGTGCGCGAGCCTCATGGAGACCGAGGGGCAGTGGTCCCAGCAGCGCGTGTTCTCCGAGGCCTCGGCCGCCGAGGGCTTCGCCGGGCCCGCGGACAGGCCGGCCCCGACAGAGGGGAGGCGCCGCGCGCTCGGGCGGCGCGCCAGGGAGATAGTGGACGAGATAGTCGAGAGGCGCGGCCTCAAGAAGGAGTAACATCGGGACTTGCAGCGACGGACCTCAGGACGCTCTTACACCACGTCTGCGCGCGCCACCGCGTTAGGCAACATTTGAGGAAATACTCATCGGATTAACACCCTAAGATAACTCTTGAACTGCATTATATGACCTGCAATAAATTAGCGGACCCCCTATAGTTGCAGAATACTCCATTTTTTGCACGGCACGAGGGTGCCCACCTTGGCATCGACTATCAAAAAACGCTCAGTCCGGGATCTCGTCCACTATTCCCCATCATTTTGTACAACGAATTACCTGAACGTCATTGACATATGAACATGCACTCATATAATCGAAAGTAAATTATATGAGCGCATGTTCATATGAAAGGATATTGCAATGAGCATCCGCGTTGATGAAACGAAACTCGACATCGAGGCCACCGAACCCGCGATCCCGACCACCTGCTCGCCCGAGGACCTTCCCGACGAGGAGCTTCTCTACGACCTCGCCGACCTGTTCAAGGTCTTCAGCGACACCACGCGCATCAAGATCCTCTATGCCCTCATGGGCCGCGAGCTCTGCGTGGCAGACATCGCCGAAGCGACCGAAACCTCGCAGTCCGCGGTGTCGCACCAGCTGCGCACACTCAAGCAGTCGCACCTGGTTAAATTCCGGCGCGACGGGCGCAATATCCTCTACTCGCTCGCCGACGACCACGTCTACACCATGCTCAACCAGGGCATGAGCCACATCTGCGAATAGCGACCAACCACGGTACCAGCGCGGCCTGCACCCAAGCCGCAAATACAGAGAAAGGAACCCACCATGAAAAAGCAGTTTAAACTCGACGAGATCGACTGCGCCAACTGCGCGCGTGAGCTTCAGGACGAGCTGGCCAAGCTCGAGGGCGTCAAATCCGTGTCCGTCAACTTTATGACCCAGAAGTTGACGCTCGAAGCCGATGACGCCGAGTTCGACGAGGTACTCAACCGCGTTGTAGAGTTTACGGCCGACGCCGAACCGGACTGCGAGATCATTCTCTAGCCCGGGTTTACGCCAACCTGCAAGGCCGCGCTTGCCGCGGCCTTTGCTCGCGAAATTATATGAGCGAGTGTTCATTCATTCAAATGGGAGGATACGAGTCATGACCACCGCCGATCCCAAAAAGAAAAAGAAGAAGCGTAAGAAGAAAGAGTCCCTTGAGCATAAGCGCAATCGTATCCTGGTAGCGCTAGGCATTTTTGCGGTGGTGTACGCCCTCGATGAGCTCGGCACCCTCACTGCCGCATTCGGCACCCCGGGCGACATCTACGCCAGCTTCACACTGTTCCTCGTGCCTTTTTTGATTGCCGGCTACGACGTGCTCCAAAAGGCATACAACAACATCCGCCGCGGCAAGGCGTTCGACGAGAGCTTCCTCATGGCCGTCGCGACCATCGGCGCGTTTGCCATGGTGCTCTTCCCCGACACCGACCCGCACATGGCCGAAGGCGCCGCCGTCATGCTGTTCTACCAGGTCGGCGAGCTGTTCCAGGCATACGCCGTGGGCAAGAGCCGTAAATCGATCAGCGCCATGATGGACATCGCGCCCGACTACGCCAACGTCGAGCAACCCGACGGCTCACTCGAACAGGTCTTCCCCGATGACATCGCGGTCGGCACCGTGATCGTGGTCAAGCCCGGCGAGCGCGTGCCTATCGACGGCGTCATCGTCGAGGGCGAAACCCAGCTCGACACCGCCGCCCTTACCGGTGAGTCGGTCCCCCGCCCGGCCAAAACCAGAGACGATATCATCAGCGGCTGCATCAACATGACGGGGCTCATCCACGTGCGCACCACCAAGCCCTTTGGCGAGTCCACCGTCGCACGCGTCCTGGAGCTCGTGGAGAATGCCAGCGAAAAGAAGGCACGCACCGAGAACTTCATCACGCGCTTTGCCCGCATCTACACGCCCGCCGTCACCGGCGCTGCCGCGGTGCTCGCGCTCGGCGGTGGCCTGGTCACCGGTGCCTGGTCCGACTGGATTCTGCGCGGCCTGACCTTCTTGGTCGTCAGCTGCCCGTGCGCGTTGGTGATCAGCGTGCCGCTCAGTTTCTTTGGCGGCATCGGCGGCGCATCCAAGCTGGGCGTTCTCATCAAGGGTTCTAACTACCTCGAGACGCTCGCCGACGTGGACACCGTCGTCTTTGACAAGACGGGCACCCTCACCAACGGCACGTTCTCGGTGGTCGCGGTACACCCCGAGGCCGGCTATACCGAGCAGTCGTTGCTTGAAGTCGCAGCCCTCGCCGAGTCATTCTCCGACCATCCCATCGCGCAGTCGGTGCGCGCCGCCTTCCAGGGCGAACTCGACCCCAAGCGCGTAAGCGACTCCACCAACGACGCGGGCCATGGCGTGACGGCGAACATCGACGGCAGGCACGTCGTCGTCGGCAACGCCAAGATGCTCGCAGCGACCGGCGTCGAAGCGCCCAATTGCGAGGTCGTCGGTACGATCCTCCACGTGCTGGTCGATGGCATCTATGCCGGCCACATTGTAATTGCCGACACCGTCAAGGCCGATGCCGAGCAAACGATTCGCGACCTGCACGCCGCCGGCGTCAAGCGCACCGTCATGCTCACGGGCGACCGCGAGGAGGTTGCGGCGTCTGTGGCCAAGCAACTCAGTCTCGACGAGTTCCACGCGCAGCTGCTGCCGGGCGATAAGGTCGAGCGTGTTGAGGCGTTGCTCGCAGCCGAAAGCGGCAAGGGCAAGCTCGCCTTTGTCGGCGACGGTATCAACGACGCACCCGTGCTCACGCGCGCCGATGTGGGCATCGCCATGGGCGCTATGGGCTCGGACGCCGCAATTGAGGCGGCGGACGTCGTGCTCATGGATGACAAGCCGTCCAACATCTCCCGCGCGATCCGCGTGGCGCGCAAGACCATGTCGATTGTTTGGCAGAACATCATCTTTGCGCTGGGCATTAAGTTGCTGATTCTGGTGCTTGCGGCACTGGGCATCGCCAACATGTGGCTTGCCGTGTTCGGCGACGTAGGCGTGGCGATCATCGCCATCCTGAACGCCATGCGCGCGATGGGTGTCAAGAACCTGTAGCGTTCGTGGGCTGTCCGGCCGGGACCGGGCTTGGTTTTGAAAACGTCCTCGACCAATGAAGTGCCCCCGTTCTGCTCCTTCGGAGCTACGAACGGGGGCACTTCTGGTCTGACGCTCCTATTTGGCAAGGTGTTTTTTAGAATCCATTTTGCGCTCGGCCTCGAAGGCCTGCCTGTCCCAATCGAGCGGAAGTCCGGCCTCGACCCATGCCTCGTAGGCCCTCCTTATGGGCTTG
>NZ_JBBNLS010000015.1:0-75639 GCF_040092305.1 Collinsella sp. CLA-ER-H6 | reverse complement strand
AGGGCAGCCCTGTGGGCGCCAGCGGAATGTGGGGTCACCGCGCGGTCCGCATCTGATGGTGTCGACGTCAATGGTATACGGGTGCATCATCGACGTCTTCAATACAGAAAATATCAGTGCGGAATGTTTTCAAAACCAAGCCCGGCCCCGGCCTGCGGTAACGTTGCTGGCGGTTCTTGGGCATCGCTTGCTGGCGGGGTTCCTTGTCTGAGTTGGACTTAGTTGGCGGGGCTACTGGTCCCGGTCGCTGTCCCGGCCCAACATCGCCCTTAGCTTCTCAAAGCTCTCCTCGCTCAGGCAGTGCTCCATGTGGCAGCCCTCTTGCGACGCGAGCTCAGCCGAAACACCCGCATCCTCCAGCAGCCCCACGAAAAAGCAGTGACGCTCCCACATTTGACGAGCAACCTCCAGACCACGCTCCGTCAGACGAACGTCGCGCTTGCCCATTTCGACATAGCCGCTGTTCTCCAGCGTCGCCATGGCCTTGGAAACGCTCGCCTTGGTTACGCCGAGGTGCTCCGCAACGTCAATCGATCGAACGATGCCTTGGTGCTTCGAGAGCACATAAATAGATTCGAGATAGTCTTCTCCGGATTCACGTAGGGCCATGGGCCGCCTTTCGCGATGACTTCTAGTTAGCCTTTGGATACTTTTGCTTGATTTACTTTACCGCAAAAGTTGCCCATGTCTTACTACGTTGTTTAAAAAGTTAACCGTGTTTCACAAAACGCACGGGACGAAAACAAAACGGAGACACACCCCACAAGGAGTGTCCCCAACTGCCGGCACAAGAGGAACGTCCCCAAGTGCCGGATCAGCAGCTATAGCAGCCCAAAGTGCTTTGCGGCGTTGTAGATTCCGTCGTCGTCCACGGCGGTCGTCACGTAGGTCGCTGCAGCCTTCACCGTGTCCTGTGCGTTGCCCATGGCCACGCTCGTGCCCACGGCGGAAAACATCGACAGGTCGTTCTCGCCGTCGCCAAAGGCGATCGCCTCGCTCGCGTCGATGCCCAGACGCTCCAACGTCGCCGCCACGCCCAGATCCTTGCCGCCGTTGGCAGGGATAATGTCGCAGAACAGGTCACACCAGCGCGTAGTGAGCGAATGTGACACCGCATCGGTCACGATATGCTCGTCGGCCGAATCCACAAAGGCGCAAAACTGGTAGACCGGCGCGTCGAAGGCATGCTCAAACGGCTCCTCGTGGTAAACGATTCCCGCGTTGCTGCCGGCCGTCACCACACGCTCGGACAGGCGGTTCACAAACGAGTTCTCACCCTGCATGCACAGCGAGTCGTAGCGTCCCTGCGCCACCTGGTCCACAATCACCGCGACGTCGTCCGGATCGATCGGGCAGCTGCGGTAGACGCCCTTGGCATCAAAGCAGTGCTGGCCCGAAAGCGTAATGTAAGCATCCCAACCCAAGTCGAGCAGCCAATCGGGCATCTGGTAGGTCGGGCGACCCGTGGCGATCACGCACGCAATCCCCTGCTCGTGAAAGCTGTCGAGCACCTGCCGCGCCGACGCCGGAATCCGGTGCGTCTCAAAGCTCAGCAGCGTACCGTCGATATCGAAAAACGCAGCCTTGATCATCCTTGCCTACTCCTCGCCCTCGAGCTTCTCGCTCGCCTCGAGCCACGCCGTCTCCAGCTCGTCCATGGTGGCGTGGGCCTCGTCGATCTTTGCCTGCTGCTCGCCGAGCGCCGTGTAATTGGTGGGGTCGACCTGGGCCATCGCGGCCTCGGCCTCCTCCACGCGAGCGCGCTGCGTTTCCATCTTGCGCTCGAGCGAGCTCACCTCGCGGCGAAGCTTCTGGCGCTCGGCATTGGAAAGGCCATTGGGCTGACCGCTCGACTTGGGCTTTTCGGCCGCAGCTGCCGCGGTACCAGTGTCGAACGTACCGGTCTTGGCACTCGGTGCGCCCACGGGCTCGCCCTCGGCAGTGGCGTTGCACAGGCGCAGGTACTGGTCCACGCCGCCGGGCATATGCGTCAGGTGGCCGTCGAGCAGCGCCCACTGCTGGTCGGTCACACGCTCCATCAAAAAGCGGTCGTGCGTCACCAAGATCAGCGTGCCGGGCCAGCCGTCGAGCAGGTCCTCGACAATCGCGAGCATGTCGGTATCCAGGTCGTTGCCCGGCTCGTCCAGGATGAGCACGTTGGGCTCGTCCAGGATCGTCAGCAGCAGCGACAGGCGACGGCGCTGGCCGCCCGAAAGATCGCCGATGCGACTCCAGAGCTGCTGCGTCGTAAAGCCCAGACGCTCGCAGAGCTTCTCGGGCGAAGTCTCCTTGCCGTCAATGATGTAGTACTTCTTATAGTTGCTGAGCACCTCGCGAATCGTGTCGCCCATGTAGGGCTCGAGCTCTTCGAGCTGCTGCGACAGCACGCCAAAACGCACTGTCTGGCCAATCTTCACGCGACCGCGCAGGGGCGCGATCTTGCCCTGAATCACGCCGAGCAGTGTGGACTTGCCGGCGCCGTTCTCGCCCAAAAGACCATAGCGGTCGCCCGCGCCAATGAGCCAGGTCACATCGGAGAGCACCTGCTTGGGCGCGCCGTCGGTATCCGTGTAGCCGGCGTCCACGTCGACCACGTCGATGACCTGCTTGCCCAGGCGGCTCACGGCCAGGCGCTTGAGCTCCAGCTCGTCACGCACGGGCGGCACGTCGGCAATCAGCTCGCGAGCGGCATCCACACGAAACTTGGGCTTGGTGGAACGAGCCTGGGCACCGCGGCTCAGCCATGCGAGCTCCTTGCGCGCCATGTTGCGGCGACGCTCCTCGGTGACGGCGGCCATGCGGTCGCGCTCCACGCGCTGCAGGATGTAGGCCGAGTAGCCGCCCTCGAAGGGATCGACCTGGCCGTCGTGGACCTCCCACATGCTGGTGCAGACCTCGTCCAAGAACCAGCGGTCGTGCGTGACCACGAGCATGGCGCCCTGGCCGCGCTGCCAGCGGGCCTTTAAGTGGCGCGCGAGCCAGTTGATGGTGCGCATGTCCAGGTGGTTGGTGGGCTCGTCGAGCATGAGCACGTCATAGTCGCCGATCAGCAGGCGCGCGAGGTCCACGCGACGGCGCTGGCCGCCCGAAAGCTCGCCCACCGTGCCCTCCCAGGGCACATCGCTGATGAGGCCAGCCAGAATCTGGCGCGTACGCGGACTCGACGCCCACTCATACTCGGGTGCGTCGCCCACAACGGCATGATGCACGGTGTCGGTATCGACCAGGTTGTCCTTTTGGCCGAGCAGACCGATCGTCGTGCCGCGGCGGTGCGTCACGCGTCCGTCATCGGGCTCCAGCGTGCCGGCGAGCACGCTCAGCAGCGTCGACTTGCCGTCACCGTTTTTACCGACAATACCAATGCGGTCGCCCTCGCCCACGCCGAGCGTCACGCTATCGAAAATATGCTTGGTGGGAAACTCTAGGCTGACGGAATCGCATCCCAAAAGAATCGCCATATGCCCTGCTCCTTCGTAGAAATTCAACGTTGTCCATGATAGCAGCGAAAAGGCGGGCCGCACACGACACAAAAAGGCGGGCCATCTCCCAAAAGAGATGACCCGCCTCTCCAATCAGTCCCGTGGCAACCGTGGCCGCCGCGGGCCTCAAGCATGTCCCGGACTAGGAGAACATGCCGGTGAGGTAATCATTCAGCCGCTTATCCTTGGGCCGTTGGAAAATCTCGTCGGTCTCGTCGTACTCGACCATATCGCCCATGTAGAAGAACGCCGTGCGGTTGGACACGCGCGACGCCTGCTCCATGTTGTGCGTCACGATGACGATGGCGCGGTCGGCCACGATCGACGACATGAGGTCCTCGATCGCGAGCGTCGAGATGGGGTCGAGCGCCGAGCAGGGCTCGTCGAACAAAATCACGTCGGGGTTGAGCGCCAGCGTACGCGCGATGCACAGACGCTGCTGCTGGCCGCCCGAAAGCGCATAGGCGCTCTTGTCGAGCTTGTCCTTGACCTCGTCCCACAGCGCCGCGCCGCGCAGGCTCTCCTCGACCATGCGATCGAGCTCGTCGCGGTCGGTAATGCCGTGTCGCTTGGGCGCAAACGTGATGTTGTCGCGAATAGACTTGCGAAAGGGGTTGGGCTGCTGGAACACCATGCCAATGGAACGGCGCAGCTCGTACGTGTTCTCGGTCTTGGTGTTCACGTTGCGCCCGCGGTAGTTGATCTCGCCCTCCACGCGGCAGCCGCGAATCTCGCGATTCATCAGGTTGAGGCTACGCAAGAAGGTCGACTTACCGCAGCCCGAAGGCCCGATAAGCGCCGTGATCTCGCCCTTGTGGAAGTCGAGCGACGTATTGTGCAGGGCATGGTGGTCGCCATAGTACACGTTGACGTCCTTGGTGGAGAGCACGACCTCGTCGCTCACGGCCTTGCCGCTCACACGAACGCGCTTCTCGCTCTCCCCCACGCTCGACAGAAAGTCCTGGGTCTCGGACGCGGCCGCCTCGGTTGCGGGCGTTGCTTTCATCTCGCTCATTCGGCCGTCATCTTCCTTGCCAGTTGCTTGCCCACGATACGGGCGACTACATTAAACAGCAGCACGCAGATCATCAGCAGCGCCGCGGTGCCCCAGACGATCTGCTGAGCCTCGGGGCTGCCCTCGCCGTAAATCTTGTAGATGTGCACAGCGAGCGACTCACCGGGGCGGAACACGTTCCAGGCGCAGGTGGGGCTCGACAGGTTAAAGCTCAAGAAGTTCAGGCGAACCGGCGAGCTCATGCCCGAGGTAAAGAGCAGTGCCGCGGCCTCGCCAAACACACGGCCGGCCGAAAGCACGATGCCGGTCACGATGGCGGGCATGGCCTCGGGGATTAGGATATGCAGCGTGGCCTCCCAACGGGTGAGGCCCATGGCCAGGCACGCATCGCGCTGGGCCTGCGGTACGTCCTCGAGCGCCTGCTGAATCACGCGCACCAGGATGGGGATATTGAACATGGTGAGCGCGACGGCGCCGGAGATGATGGAGTACTTCCAGCCCAGCTGCACCGAGAACACCAGAAAGCCGAACATGCCGACGACGATCGAAGGCAGCGAGGACAGCGTCTCGATGGCAGTGGAGGCGATGTCGCGGATAGGGCCGTTCGGCGCGTACTCAACCAGGAAGACCGCTCCGCCCAGGCTGATGGGTACCGAGATGACCAGAGTGATCAGCAACAGGTAGAACGAGTCGAACAGCTGGTAGAGCACGCCGCCCTGGGTTCCGTTGGCGCGCGCGGGCTGCGTGAGAAATCCCGGCTGGAACAGCGTCGAGATGCCCTCAAACAGGATATAGGCCACCATGGAGACGACGATGAGCATGACGGTGGCGACGATCGCCGTCAGCACGCCCGTGGCGATGCGATCCTGCTTTTGGACACGCCCGGGTCTCGCCTCGTCGATATGGATGCGCGCGCTAGCCACGAGCCTTCGCCCCCTTGCGGCCGATAAGATGGATGATCAGGATGAAGATGAGGCTCATGCCCATCAACAGCAGGCCGAGCGCCCACAGAACATCGTCCTGGGCCGAACCCTCGGCATAGACCGCCATGGACGTGGTGAGCGTGGTGGTGATGGTCGAGGCCGGCGACAGCAGCGACGTCGGCATGGCCTCGATGCCGCCGATAACCATGCGTACGGCGAGCGTTTCGCCAAAGGCGCGGGTCATGCCAAGGATGACCGCGGTCATGAGCGACGGCATTGCGGACTTGAGCACCACGTGCCAGATGGTCTGCCAGCGGGTGTAGCCCAGCGCGAGCGAGCCCTGACGGTAGCTATCGGGCACGGCACGCAGGCCATCGACCGAAAGCGTGGTCATGGTCGGCAGGATCATGACGGCCAGCACGATGGCGCCGGGCAAGATGCCCAGACCCGTGCTCACGTGGAAAACGCTCTTCATAAGGCCGACGACCACGTGAAAGCCAATCAGTCCAAAGACGACCGAGGGAATGCCGGTCAAAAGCTCAATAAGCGGCTGAAAGACCTTGGAACCAAATTTGGGTTGGATCTCGACCGCAAAGATGGCGGAGCCGATGGCGATGGGCAGCGCGATGAGCGTGGAGAGCACCATGACCGCAAACGAGGTGACGATCAGGGGCAGGGCGCCGGTATAGGGCAGGCCGTTTTCGGCTGTGTTGGCCAGGTCCCACTTGGTGCCGGTGAAAAACTCGACGACCGAGACGCCGTCCTTGACAAAAGCCGAGAGGCCCTTTTGGGCGACCATAAAGATGAGCGCGGCAACGACAAGCGTCACGAGCGCTACGCACGCGCCCGTGACGCCCAGGCCCACGTTCTCAAGGTCGCGCTTTGGCAGCTGTTTTGCCATTGCAAACCTTTCCGGGGCGATTACTTATTTAGCAGAGACCTTGCCGCTGGCGTCCTTGACGACCTTCATGGCAGAGACGGGGATGAAGCCCTGCTCCTCGACGAGCTTGCCCTGGACGTCGTCGGAAAGCATGAACTCCAGGAAGGCCTTGGTGGCCTCGTCGGCGTCCTTGGAGCAGTACATGTGCTCGGTAGCCCAGATCTTGAAGGAGTCATCAGTGACATTCTTGCTCTTGGGCTCGACGCCCTCGACCTTGATGGCGTTGAACTTGGAGTCATCGAAGTGCGAGAAGTCGAGGTAGGAGATGGCGTTATCGGTGCTGCCCATCTGAGTCTGGACGTCGCCGGACTTGTCGAGCTCGGCGTCGCCCTTAAAGTCGACGGCCTCGTCGCCAAAGACGGCGGCCTCGAAGGTGGCGCGGGTGCCGGAGCCGGCCTTGCGGTTGAGGACGACGATGGTGGCGTCGTCGCCGCCGACCTCCTTCCAGTTGGTGATCTGGCCAGAGAAGATGCCCTTGAGCTGCTCGAGGGACAGGTCGTCGACCGTCACGTTCTTGGAGACGACGGGACCCATGCCCACGACGGCAACCTCGTGGTCGACGAGGTTCTTGACCTGGTCGGCCTCGAGCTTGGTCTCGGCGAAGACGTCGGAGTTGCCGATGGTGACGGTGCCGGCGGCAACAGCGGTCAGGCCCTTGCCCGAACCGTTACCCGAGCCGGAGACGGAGACGTCCGGGTTGGCATCCATGAACTTCTCGGCAGCGGCCTCGACGAGAGCCTGGAACGAGGAGGCGCCGTCGTAGGTCACCTCGCCGGAGACGGACTCGGCAGCAGCGGCGCTACCCTTGTCGGCGGCGTCGGATGCGCCGGAGCCGCCGCAACCAACGAGACCGAGACCGACGATGCTGGCAAGACCACCAGCGAGGCCGAGGAACTGACGACGAGAATAAGCCTGATCGAGCATGATCTTCCTTTCATACATGCGACTCGCGGGCACCCCGCCCGCTTTGCTGTTTGGAAAGATACGGCCCCGATCGGGCGACGACCGCCTTATCTGCGGTTTCTTACGGGCTATTGATAGACCCTTACCGCAAGCTCTGCCCAGCCTTTACAAACGGATAACAATCCAGCGCCGAACATGGCGCACCTTTTACACCAAAGGAACGTCCCCAATGACTACCCCACCGCAACAGAAAAAGCCCGGGCCGAAGCACCGGGCTCGTAATGCAAGTTTGTATCCAAGCAGGATATAGGGGTTTCCCAGGTGCCCGAGATTGCCCCGAAAGAGGAGCGCCGCGTACTTTGGTACGCAAGCGACGGTTTGAGGGGCAAGGTCGGGTGCCTGGGGAAGCCCTACAGCTCAAGTTCGTTGAGGCGCAGGATCGCCACGATATAAATCTTGAGCGCCTGTTTAAGCTGTTCCTCGTTGGCGCACTCGTTGGGGCCGTGCATCTGGCCGCCCCATGCGGGCAGCTCCAGGCCGGTCTCCTCGGGGCCAAACGATACGGCGCGGGCAAAGTTGCGCGCGTACGTGCCGCCGCCCATGGCAAAGGGCTCAGCATGCTTGCCCGTAAACTCGTTATAGGTATCAATAAGCGCCTTCACGGCCGGATCGTCGGCAGACACCGAGAACGGCACCTTAGCGCGACCCAGCTGACACGTCACGCCAAAACGGCCCACGAGCGGGTCGAGCTGCTCGCGGATGGTATCGGCACTCGTGCTGTCGGGGAAGCGCACGTCGATGACCTGCTCAATATGGCCATCCGCCACGCGGATGACGCCAGCGTTGCAGGTAAGCGGGCCAAACGCCGGACTCGTCGCATCGATACCCAGGCCGCGGCCATAGGCATCCGCATGCACAAAGGCCAGGAACTTGACGAACTCGTGCTCGGCAGGCGTCAGCAGGCGTTCGTCGCGTGCACCAAACGCGTCCTCGGCCTCGCGCAGATACGCCACGATCAGGCCGACGGCGTTAATCGTTCCCTCGGGCATCGAGGCATGACCGCCAATGCCATGGGCAAAAATCTGCGCGTGCCCGTTATCGAGCGCCGTAATCTCCAAGCGGTCGGCGTTCTCGACCGGCGCCGGCAGCTCATCAGCGGCAATCGCGAGCTCGCAGATGGACTGCGACGGAATGGCGTTGCTCGCCTCGGCACCGCTCCAGGACACAATGCGCCCGCCGTCGATCTTGGGGCTCACAAACGTCGCCCCAAACTGGCCCTTCTCGGCATTGCAGACCGGGAACTCGGCATCGGGCGTAAACAAAAAGTCGGGGTCTGCGTGGTTCTCCAGATAATGGTGAACGTCGGACATGCCCACTTCCTCATCGCAGCCCAGCAGCGCGCGGAAGGTATAGCGCGGCACAATGCCGTGCTTGAGCAGGTAGGCACCGGCGTAGAGCGACAGCACCGCCGGACCCTTGTCATCAATCACGCCACGGCCGAGCAGCCAGCCCTCGCGACGCTCCATCGCGAACGGATCGGTGTTCCAGCCGGGGCCGGCGGGCACCACGTCCACGTGGCAGATGGTCGCGAGCTGCTTGTCGCCGCGACCCGGGATATCGGCAATGCCCACATAGCCCTCGTCGTCGCCCGTCTGGTAGCCGAGCTTTTGCGCAATGCCGAGCGCGCAATCGAGCGCATCACGGACCGGTCGGCCAAACGGCGCACCGGGCTCTGCATTGGCAGCAACGGCCACGGACGGATAGCTCACCAGTTGTTCGATATCGGCGACGACATCTTCCCAGACCTCGTCGACATACTCGATAACGCTCTGCTCCACCTGATTCATGGACGACCTCCTCACCAATGAGTGACGGGTACGCCCGCCCCTCACATTACGTCTATTAGATAGCGAAAAGTTTAGCAAGCTCGGCCACCGAGTGCACCACTGCATCGGCACCCGCCGCCTCGTGCTCGCCCGACGCCGCCGCGCCCGAATAGATACCAATGCACGGTACGCTCATCGCGTGCGCGCCCTCGACGTCGTTAAAGCGATCGCCGATCATCACGGCATCGCCCGCCGTCGCACCGAGCTCTGCCAGGGCATCGCGGACCGAATCGGCCTTGGTCTCGCGCCCCTGCGGCGGATTCATGCCAACCACCGCCTCAAACTGAGAAAGTCCCAGCTCTCCCACCATGTCGATACACTTTGCCTCCATGCGTGACGTCGCCACGGCCATACGCTTGCCTTGGGTGACCAACCCATCCAGCAGCTCGGGGATCCCGTCAAACACGGGATACTCCTCCGGTCCCAGTTCATCAAAAAAGGCACGGTACTCGTCGGCCACCACAAGCGACTCCTCGCGCGAGAAGCCATAAAAGTCGTGAAAGCTCTTCCACAGGGGCGGCCCGATCATGCGGCGCAGGTCACCCATCTGCGCCTCCGAAAACCCGCGCGCGGCCAACGTCTTGCGCGTCGAGGTCATCACCGCCCGGCCCGTATCGGCCACCGTGCCGTCAAAATCGAACAGCACAACCGGCCGCTCGCATAGCTGTAATGCCGCCATCGGCACTCCTCTTCCCCAGTTGATGATTTCCACACCGACACTTCAAACTGTTGACTATTCAACAATTGAACCTAGCAATGTAGAGCAACTCCACTATACTTGTCGCACTTTGCTCTCAGAAGGCGGCGCGAAAGCGCCCCAACGAAAGGTGCAATTATGTCTTTTGCCATCATAACCGACTCCACGTCGGACATCTCCCCCGCCCGCGCTCAAGAGCTCGGCATTTACGTGATTCCACTGCATGTGATTATCGAGGGCGAGGACCTGCTCGACCAGGTACAGATTACCGCCCAGGAGTACGTCGCGCGCATGGCCGGCTCCGAGCAACTGCCGCACACCTCGCAGCCGAGCGCCGGCGAGTTCAAGGCACTCTTTGACCGCGTGCTCGCCGACGGCCATGATAGCGCCATCTTTATCTCACTGTGCAGCGAGTGGTCCGCCTGCTATGCCAACGCCAGCCTGACGGCCGAAACGCACGAACTCGACGTGCGCTGCATCGACTCGCGCACCGGCTCGGGTGCCGAGGGCCTGCTGGTGGAGTACGCGCTGGCCATGCGCGAGGACGGCCGCAGCCTGGACGAGACCGAGGCGCAGATCCGCGCGACGCTGCCCGACGCCCACCTGTTGCTGATTCCCCGCACGCTCGAGAACCTCGTTAAGAACGGCCGCGCGCCCAAGCTCGCCGGCCAGCTCACGCAGATGCTCAACATTCGCCTGGCCGTTTCGCCGGAGTGGAAATCGGGCGAGATCAAGGCCATCAAAAAGGGCCGCGGCGCCAAGCGCATCGTCGCCAACACCATGGCAGACTGCCTCGCGTTTTTGGCCGAGCATCCGGGCTCCAGCGTGCGCGTGCTCACGACCGGCGCCGCCGAGGAGCAGGAGCTCGTCAGCCAAGCACTCGCAGGCCAAGACTATGTAGACGCCGGCACCGGCCCCATCGGCTGCACCATCGCCACCCATGTAGGCGTCGATGCCATCGCCATCAGCTACTGCCCCCGCTACCAGCCAACTCACTAGGGACGCCCACATCAGTTGCGGTGGAATAGGGACTGTTTTTGGCTTATCAGCCGCAAATCAATCCCTATTCCACCGCAACTTGGAAATCGGCGATCAGCCCAGCGGACCCTGAAACAGCTCCTGATGAGTGCCCATTCTCACCAGCCTAATCACTGGGTTAGTCTTATGGGGAAGATAAAGAACGACCACATCGACCAAGCCATCGGATAGGTGGAAATCGATGTGGCCGTTGTAGTTTCCGCCCGGGTTTGAGAGCTCGTGGGCGCCATACTCCGCCGGAAGTGACCCATGGGCCACAAGCTCTGCAACCGCCGCTTTAAACTCACTTTTTAGCTGCGGATGCATGCGCATCGTTCGTTTGTAGTCCACCTTAAATTGAGCCTCGACTTTAATCTCGAACATCGCTATTCCTCATCGAGGAATGACATAAGCTCATCAGCGTTATTGAATGACAGGCTATCGTCCGGCAAAATCCCCAACTCATGAGCCTCGGCAATCACCATGGCGCGTCTCGTCGCCTCGTTGGGCACCTCCGCCCTTCCTACAATCTCAAAAGGAATCTTTCGCTGATTTACCAGCTGCCGAACGGCAAGATTGAGATAGGAATTGAGGCTGAGGCCGACCGAATCCAAGAACTCAGTCGCCTGCTCCTTGAGCCCCTCTTCGATTCGAACCGTCGTAGGCTTAACTGTTGCTGTAGACATTTGCGACCTCCTCGCCCTCGTCTTTTACACAAGTATACCCAATATAAATGGCAATCTGATGTTAAATAACATCAGATTGCCATGCGTATTCATGTCGCGTGGCACGATTGATCTACATCAGCCCGCTCAGGGCGATGTCGACGGCCTCATTGATGTCGTCGGTGATGTGTACGAGCTCGGGATCGAGCGGGCTAATCATACCGGCGTCCATCACCGGGCCGTTAAGCCAGTCGAATAGGCCCTGCCAGTACTCGCTGCCTACCAGTACAAGCGGCATGCGCTTGACCTTATGCGTCTGCACCAGCGTGAGCACCTCGAACATCTCGTCGAGCGTGCCAAACCCGCCGGGAAACACGATGGCGCCCGAGCTGTATTTGACGAACATGGTCTTGCGCACAAAGAAGTAACGGAAGTCCATGCCGAGGTTCACGTATTTATTGAGCCCCTGCTCGTGCGGAAGCTCGATACCCAGGCCGACCGACTTGCCGTTGGCGCTCGCCGCTCCCCTGTTGGCCGCCTCCATGATGCCGGGGCCGCCACCGGTGATAACCGCCACGCCGCGTTGGGCAATCTTGCGACCGACCGTGCGCGCCGCCTTGTAGAGCGGATCGGTCTTGGGCGTGCGGGCGCTACCGAAGATGGTCACCGCAGGCCCGAGCTCGGCCAGCGCGCCAAAACCATCGACGAATTCTGCCTGAATACGAAGGACGCGCCACGGATCGGCATGCAACCAGTCGGTCGACTCCTCGGGCGCCAGCAGGTTGGCGTAGGTGTTGTCCTTAGGAATCATGGGGCCGCGCATGACCACGGGACCGCGGCGGTACGTCTCGTCGTAGGCAGGCTCGCCCTCGACGTTCTCATTCTTAATCATGGGTACTCCTATCGAAGATAGAAACGGGCGGGGTCGACGCCATGCGCCAAACACCCGCCCGAACATCATCTATTCGGTATGGTACCCACGATGCATAAAGTGCTTGCAAGCTATCGGTCAGCGGTCGTGCAGATAGTGCTAGCGAACGCGACGACCGATCGCCGCTTGGCCTTTGCCGTTACTCACGCCCCGCAAGCGCGCCCGCGGCTCTTAGTAATCCACCGCCGCGGGGCTGTTCATCCAGTCGCTCACGAACGCACCGTAGCGGCCCTCGATAATGGCCTGGCGGGCACGCTGCATAAGGTTGAGCAGGTAGTAGATATTGTGCATCGAAAGCAGAATGCCGCCGAGCATCTCCTTCTGCGTGACCATGTGACGGATGAGCGCACGGCTGTAACCGCCCGTGCACACCGGGCAGGTGCAGGTGGGATCGATGGGACCGTCGTCGTGCGCAAAGCGCGCGTTGCGAAAGTTGAGGCGACCCTCGCTGGAGAATGCCGTGCCCATGCGGCCGGTGCGCGTCGGCAGCACGCAGTCGAACATGTCGATGCCCACGCCCACGCCGCGCACGAGCGTCGTCGGGTTGCCGACGCCCATCAGGTAGCGCGGCTTGTGCTTGGGCATGTACTCGCTCACAAGCGGTGCCAGGGTCTCGAACATGGTCTCGTGGTCCTCGCCCACCGAGTAGCCACCAATGCCGTAGCCCGGGAAGTCGCCGCACTCCTCCAGATGGCGCAGCGAGCGCAGACGCAGGTCCAGATGCATGCCGCCCTGAACGATACCAAAGAGTGCCTGGTCATCGCGGGTATGAGCCTTGTAGCAGCGCTCGGCCCACATGCTCGACAGCTCCACCGCGCGCTCGACGTAGGCGCGTGTGGCAGGATAGCCGGGGCATTGGTCGAGCTGCATGCAGATGTCGGAGCCGAGCTTCATGGCGATTTCCATGTTGTCCTCGGGCGTCCAGAACACGTGACGGCCGTCGTAGTCATTGACGATAAAGCGCACGCCCTCGTCGGTGAGCTTGACGGCGTCGTTATGGCTAAAGACCTGGAAGCCGCCCGAGTCGGTGAGGATGGGGCCGTGCCAGTTCATAAACTTATGCAGTCCGCCCAGCTCGGCGATGGTGTCCTCGCCGGGGCGCATGGACAGGTGATAGGTATTGGCAAGCACGATCTGGGCGCCGAGCTGCTTGACGGTCTCGGTAGGAATGCCCTTGACGTTTGCCTTGGTGCCCACGGGCATAAAGATCGGCGTCTCGATGTCGCCGTGCGGGGTATGCAGCACGCCGGCGCGCGCGTGCGTGGTCGGATCCTCGGCGATCAGGTCGAATTTAAAAAGACTCTGGTCCATAAACTGGAACTCCTTGGTTGCGGTTCATACGCAGACCATTATACGGGCAACCCGCAAGGAGCACCGACTCGACAGAAACTAGTGCAAAGGAAACCTGCCCCCTGCACCAATGCACCAGGATAAAAATGATCCGTTTTCCTCCGTCCCCAACGGATCATTTCCGACAGCGAAAACCCGCCAGATCGAGCAAGGTGCCTTCAAGCAAAATGGCGCCGCAGGTTGAGCATAAGTCAGCGAGCGGGCCGCATTTGAGACAAGGTGATGTGAAACGAAAGGGCACTGACCTTCTGGTCGCGCCCTTGAAGTTGAACGTCAGATTGTCCAAATGCGGCCCGCGCAGCGTCGGCTGGTCCGCCGTTCGTTAGAACGGCGGAACCTGAGACGTAACCCCTACGGCCGCTGGCCCATGCCACCCTCGAGGGTGACGGTCTCGCCGTTCATGTACTTAAAGTCGGGACCGCAGAGCTGAACGACAACGCGGCCGATCTCCTTCTCGACGTCGCCGTAGTGACCCGCCGGCGGCATGTGGACGTTGGCCTTGAACGCCTCGGGATAGGCATCCTGGAAGTTCTCGAGCGCAGCGGTCCAAGCAAGCGGGCACACGATGTTGACGTTGATGCCGTCCTTGCCCCACTCGTTGGCGGCAACGCGGGTCAGGCCGCGGATGCCCTCCTTGGCGGCGGCATAGCTGCACTGGCCATAATTGCCAAACAGGCCGGCGCCCGAAGCGAAGTTGACCACGGAGCCCTTGGTCTCCTTCAGGTGCGGATAGGCCTTCTGCATGTACAGGTAGGTGGCATACAGGCCAGAGTAAATGGCCAGGTTGAACTGATCCATGGTGTGATCGGCGATGGTCACGCCCGAGGCGCTGGCCTGAGCATTGTTGACGACGGCGTCGATGCGGCCGAACTCCTCAATGGCCTTGTCGATGACGTTCTGGACGACGGCCTCGTTGTCCTGACCAGCCGAGACATCGGCCTGAACAGGCAGAACCTTGACGCCGTACTCGGCCTCGAGAGACTCCTTGGCGGCCTCGAGCTTGGCGACGTTGCGGCCGGTGATGACGAGGTTCGCGCCCTCCTTGGCAAATGCGATATCGATGCCGTAGCCGATGGAGCCAGCGGAACCGTCCTTAAGCGTGGCCTTGCCGCCGCCGGTGACGATCACGGTCTTACCAGTGAAAAGTCCCATACAAAGTCCTTTCAAATCGCGACGGGCACGCCCGCCGACTGCGCGCATCCAACTTCACGCGCCAAAAGCTGAAATGCAACTTTAGCTTCTTCAAGTGAAAAATAAAGCCCATGGCAGGCGAACGGCACCACGTCGTTCGGCGAAGGGATTGTCAAGTACAAACTGAATAAAGCGATCGAGTTATTGCTATCAGATCGAGCCATCGAACACGTTTTGAAACTTTGCTGCGGCGCGCGGGATGTCGGCGCGAGACTTTATCATAGGGTGACAAACAACGATGAGGAGCACATGCCTATGACAGACGAGCTGGACCCCCAGACTCAACAGCATATTGATGATTCCGCAGACGTCACCGCAGATACTGACGCTGTGACCTGCGATGGTATCGACATCGACGACCCCATCTTGAACGAAAGCGCTACGGCGGAAACCCCCGAAACAGAAAACGCCGATGAGCAAAACGACGATGCGCCCGCTCAGGACGACGCCCCTGTACAGGACGACGCCCCGCAAGCAGCGGGCCCCATCGAGGTGTCTTCGGAAGAAGAGCTCGATGCCGTCATGGACTCCATGATGGATGCTGTCAAAGCGATGAAAGACGCCGTCGCCGATGCCGATATCGATGCCGAGGAAGAGGAGGCCGCCGAGGCGGCCTCGACCTTTGTGCCCGGCGAGACTCCGGTTGCCGACCAGGGCAGCACCATGCCCTCGTTTCTGCAGCTCGAGCACCCCACGATTGGCGCCGATGCGGTCGATCCGCACGCAGCAGGCTTTTCTGTGGTCGAGGGCGGTACCGGCAATATCGCCGCGCCGCAGGCTGCCGATGCGGACGCTGCCGACACCGCTCGCCCGACCGCCCCGCACTCCCCCGCCGCAAGCCGCGATCTGGGGACCGCTGTCTCGAACACTGCGAACGCCGTGGGTACCTTTATCGCCCAGGGCGCCTCGGCCATGCGCGAGATGAACGCCGCGAAAAAGGCACTTGCCGATGCCCGCGCCCACCTGGCCGAACTTGAGCAGCGCATTGCCGATCAGGCCGAGGAACTCGAGACGCGCCAGGATATCGCAGGCCGCTACGACCAGATCGTCGCCGACCAGCGCCAGGCGATCGCCACAGCGCAAAAGACCGCTGCGGCAGCCGAAATCAATCGCGATGTCCATGCTTCCAAAGTAGCAGAGCTCAAGGGTCAGCTCGAACAAATGAAGACAGAGGATGACGCGACCGAGCTCCGCCTGAAGGCCGCGCTCGATGCCGTGGAGGCCCGCGAGGCGAGCTCGCGCGAGACCGGCAACCGCCTCGTTCGCCGTCTTGAGGATTCCAAGCGCATCCGCGACAAGGTGCAGGCCGAGCGAGACGCCGGCATTGCCGCCGCACAACAAACCGTCGACGCCACGCGCGCCCAGCTCGAGACACTGCGTCATGAGTATGCCGAGCTGCAACGCAATCCCTCGGCAAATCCCGCCAACTATACGGTGCGCACCAGCGAGCTCTCGATGCAGATCTCCGACACGGCAGATGCCCTGCGTAAAGCCGAAGAAGATGTCCCGCGTATCACCGCCGACCTTGAACACTCGCTTGCCGCAGCCGAGCAGGCCGTCGAGCAAGCTCAAGCCCCTATCGCCGACGCAAAACGCGCGCACCAAGCCGTGACGACCGAAGCCGATGCCGCGCGCGACGAGCTGCAGACGGCGAAGACTGCCGCCGCGACTCGTCAGCGCGAACTGCGCGAGAAGATCACTGCCGAGGACAAGGCACGCCGCGACCAGGAGCAGAGCATCGCCAACGCCCAAGCAGATGCCGCACATGCGCAGTCAATCATCGAACAGGCGACCGAGGTGCACGACCACCCAGAGATCACTGAGTCGCTTGCAGGATCCTTGGCCCGAGACAAAGCCGAACACGCCGAGACCGAGCGAGAAGTCGCCCAGCTCGAGGCCGCCGAGGACGCGGTGCGCGAGCGTACCCGCGACTCACGCATCAAATTCACAGGCGCCATCGTCTGCGTCGTCGCCGCAATCCTGGTGATCATCGCAATCTGGCTGTTCGCGAGCAAGTAAACCAGCCGCCAAAAAACGCCCAACGCAGTTGCGGTGAGATAGTTCCTGTTTAGCCCTCAAAAAGCCAATTCAATAGTCATTGGGGACGTTCTTAAACGACTAGTCAAACAAGAACATCCCCAACGACCACCAATCTCTTGACATAAGGACTGTCCCCAGGTGCCGGCACAGACGATATGAGCAGGACATAAAAACATTGAGAGCCCCTGCTGCATGAAAGACCGCGGATTAGGCCGACAATGGTGAGTGTCTAATCCAACCGTGGCGGCCACGCCGCATTCATGGAAGGGGCTCCCATGCTCGATACTACCACCTTCATCGGCCTCGACGTCCACGCCCGCTCGATAAAGGCCGTCTCCCTCGACGTCATGACCGGGGAGGTACGTGCCGCGACCTTCGGCTACGACGCCGGCGCCGTCGCGGAGTGGGTCCGTTCCGTGGACCCCAGGGCCAGGTGCGTGTACGAGTCCGGGGTCACGGGCTTCGACCTGCAGAAGAGGCTTTCCGGCCTGGGGGTCGACTGCGTGGTCGGCGCCGTCTCGAAGATGATCAAGCCCAGCGCGGACAGGCGCAGGAAGAACGACCGCAACGACGCCGAGTTCCTCGCCCGCATGCTGTCGGTCGGCAACGTGGTCGAGGTGTGGGTCCCCGACGACGAGTGCGAGGCCGCCCGCGACCTGACCAGGGCGCTCGAGGACGCGAGGGACGACCTCTCGCGCTCGAAGCAGCGGCTCTCCAAGTTCCTGCTCAGGCACGGGCTCGCCTTCGACGAGAGGACGCCCACCGGCCGCAGGAAGGGCAACTGGACCCGGGCGCACTGGTCCTGGATCGAGTCGATAAGGTTCGCGGAGAGGGCCGACAACGACGTGCTCGCCTACTACGTCGACGCGGTCAGGCGGGCGGCGGAGGAGAAGGCGAGGCTCGAGGGGCTCGTCGAGGCCGAGGCCCGCAAGCCCAGGTGGAGGAAGAGGGTCGACTCCCTCCGCTGCCTCAAGGGCGTAGACACCGCGTCCGCCGCCGACCTCGTGTTCGAGGCCGGCGAGTTCTCGAGGTTCGGGAATGCCCGCTCGTTCGCGGCGTGGGTCGGCCTGACGCCCTCCGAGCACTCCAGCGGGGAGAGCGACCGCAGGGGCGCGATCACCAAGGCCGGCAACAAGCACCTGAGGAAGACGCTGGTCGAGGCCGCGTGGCACTACCTGACGTGCTCGGGGCGGCCGAAGGGCCTCGCCAAGGGCCAGGCCCCGGACCGGGGCGCCCGGAGGCATGCCGCCAAGGGCGTGCGGAGGCTGGTCGAGAGGCGGGAGGCGCTGCTCGCGCGCGGGGTCCACGGCAACAAGGCGAACGTGGCCACGGCGCGCGAGCTCGCCTGCTGGGTATGGGCGGTCGGCCTCATGGCCGAGGAGGCGTAGGGGGGGGCGGTCCCCCGCACATAAGCCAGTCACCCCGGAAGCGGTTCGATCCGAAGCCGTTGAGGCGAACCTCAGGTCCCTTTTCTGCGAGCGCCCAGGGCTCCACACGCGTGCACAGACTGTCGGTTCGACGTAGAAGCCTCAGCCGTAGCAACGGATTGCCCAGCGAGAGATCGCCGCGGGCGGATATTAAACTGCAAAGACGAGCGTCGGTAAGACACGCCGAGGTCGCCGCGGACGGGCTGATATAGGGAGAGGGCCTGACCCCATATCGTTGGGGCCAGGCCCGATTTTGCCTCTTGACAATGTCCTGCTCATATTAAAAGGAACGTCCCCAAGTGCCAAGTGCCCAATGACTACTCAACAACCACGGCAACACCGATGTTATGGCAGAGTCAGCGAGCGGGTCGCATTTGAGACAAGGTGACGTGAAACGAAAGGGCGCTGACCTTCTGGTCGCGCCCTTGAAGTTGAACGTCAGATTGTCCAAATGCGGCCCGCGCAGCGTCGAGCCGTTACGCGGTTCGTAGAACCGCGTAACTAACAAATGAGCATGGCGTCGCCAAAGCTGAAGAAGCGGTAACGCTCCTCGATGGCGGCGGCGTAGGCATCCATGATCTGGTCGCGGGTGGCAAGCGCGCTCACGAGCATCATGAGCGTGGAGCGCGGCACGTGGAAGTTCGTGATCAGCGCGTCGACCACGTGATAGGTCGAGCCGGGCATGAGGTAGAGCTGCGTTGTCGCGTTCTCGCGCACCACGATGTCGCCGCGGCCGAGCGTGTCGGCCCCGTCCTCGCGGCCCTCAAAATAGCGCGCCGTCACAGCCGGATCGGACACCGGCGCGTCCGCGTCAAACGCGCTCTCGAGCGAGCGCACCGCGGTGGTGCCGACGGCGATCACACGATGACCCTCGGCCTTGGCCTTGTGCACGGCGTCGACAACTTCCTGCGACACGTGGTAGCGCTCGGTGTGCATGACGTGCTGCGTGGGGTCGTCCTCCTCCACCAAGCGGAAGGTATCGATGCCCACCTCGAGCTCGACGGCGGCAAACTTCGCACCCTTGGCCTCGATAGCGGCCATGAGCTCGGGAGTAAAGTGCAGACCCGCCGTGGGAGCTGCAGCCGAGTGCTCCTCCTTCATGGCGTAGACGGTCTGGTACTTCTCGGGATCGCCCTCGTAATCGGTAATGTAGGGCGGCAGCGGCACGTGGCCGGCAGCATGGATGGCCTCGTCGAGCGTGCGCGGCTCGCCGGCGGCATTGCAACCGGCCGGCTCAAAACGCACCAGGCGGCCGCCGCGGCTATCGGTGACAAAGTCGATGACCTCGGCCGTCAGCACCACGGGAGCCCCCTCGGGCGCATGGGCGCCACCGGCGCGATACTCAATCTGAGCACCGGGCTTCAGGCGCTTACCCGGCTTGACCAGGCACTCCCAAACGTGGCCCAGCGGGTCAACATCTTCGCGGCGCTTGAGCAGCAGCGTCTCGACCACGCCGCCCGAGCCCTCCTTGCGACCGATCAGGCGGGCCGGCATCACGCGCGTCTTGTTGATGACGAGCACATCGCCAGGCTCGATATAGTCGATGATGTCGCGGAAGATGCGGTGCTCAACGGTACCGCCGTGCTCCAGCGGCGTTCCCGCCTGGGAGCCCTTGCGATCCACCACCAGCAGGCGGCAGGAGTCGCGCGGCTCGGCAGGAGCCTGGGCAATCAGTTCCTCAGGAAGGTTGTAGTCAAAATCATCGGTACGCATAGACACGTCGGATACTCCTTATATAGCCAAAGTCCGTTCTACATCCTAGCAGGCTGCCAGCTCAAAAGAACTACTTTTTGGACGCTTTGCGCTCGTCGCGGATGCGAGCGCGGTCCATGGCCGCCTCGACGGCCGAGAATCGGCAGCCGCAGTAATTCTGCCGATACATACCCAGCTCGCGCGAGCGACGCGTCGCCTCGGGGTAATACGGGCGAAAATCGCGAATCACCGGGGTGAGCCCATGTGCCGCCGCCAAGCGCTCGAGCACGTCATTGCAGGTGTCGAACAGCTGATACGGCGAGACGGCGAGCGTCGTGCCCACAAACTCAAACCCGCGCTCCTGGGCCACACGGCACGCCTCGGCCAGACGCAGGGCATAGCATGCGCGACAGCGACGGGCTCGATCGGCGCCCAGCGGGGCCACGCCGGCCTCCCAGCGCTCCCGGTCCTCCCCCGCTTCGATAAGCTCGATGTCGCCATCGGCACACCACCGGCGCAGCTCGTCCAAACGCCGCTGCCATTCATCGTGCGGCTGAATATTGGGGTTTGTCCAGCAGATTGTGGGCTCAAACCCTTCCTCGCGCAGCAGGCGGACCGGCTCAAGCGAGCACGGCGCACAGCAGGCGTGCAACAACAACGGCTTCATCGACATCTCCTCACCCGAAAAAGCGCACGCCGAAGGACGTGTCCTCGCAGGCGACAATGCGGCGGTCGCGCAAAATGGTCCGCACGTAATACCAGTCGCCCACACAGCCCGACAAATGCAAGCCGGTCGCCAGGTAGCACAGCAGCGGATAGCCCGAGAACGCAAACCCCAGGGCAAACGCTGTCGTCACAACAACCGTCGGTGCCAGGCAAACTGCCACGTACCGCCGGCGCGAATACACCACGCCCTCGGCGCAGGCATAGATCATCGCCGTCTCGCGATTCGCCCCAAAGGTCACCTTCGCGCCCACAGGCGCCAGCAGCTTAAAAAACACACCGTGCACCAGCTCGTGCACGGCGAACGACGCCATTGAGATCGCAGCCAAGCCGACTATCCAGCCCACGACCGTGGTCCAGCCGCCCGCGTCAGCCGCATCCAGGTCCGCGGGTCCGCCCAGCAGCATAAACACCGGCACTAGGCACACGGCAAATGCGCCAAGCACGGCCATCCCCCACACAAAGCAGGCGTGCAGAAAATCCTCGTCTTCAAACGCATGTATGTTGGAAATCTCATTCATAGCATCTTAGGATAGCGCCCCTGCCACGTACCCGTCCGCATGTGCGATAATGTCGAACGATATGCACGAATTGACCACCGCGCCGCCGAGCCCCACGCCCGGCTGCGCTCTCACCATATGCGAAGGAGTCCCATGGCATCCAAATACTCCATGAACGACCGTCCCAACTGGCCTCGCCGCGCCATCGTTACCGCCGGCGAGCCCTACGGCAACAAGGGCCTTCACTTTGGCCATGTTGGCGGCGTCTTTGTCCCTGCCGACTTCTTCGCCCGCTTCCTGCGCGACCGCCTGGGCCGCGAGAACGTCATCTTCACCTCGGGCACCGACTGCTATGGCTCGCCCATCATGGAGAGCTACCGCAAGCTCAAGGAGAACGAGGGCTACGACAAGTCCATCGCCGAGTATGTCGAGTCCAATCACTCCCGCCAGGCCGCGACCCTCAACAACTACAACATCAGCTGCGATATCTACGGCGGCTCGGGCCTTGAGCCGGCTGCGCAGATTCACAACGAGGTGACCGCCGAGATTATCGAGCGTCTGCACGAACAGGGCACCATCTCCAAGCGCTCCACGCTGCAGTTCTACGACGCCAAGGCCGGCACGTTCCTCAACGGCCGCCAGGTGATCGGCCGCTGCCCCATCCAGGGCTGCAAGTCCGAGAAGGCTTATGCCGACGAGTGCGACCTGGGTCACCAGTTTGAGCCCGAGGAGCTCATCGCGCCCAAAAGCCAGCTCACCGGCGAGGTGCCCGAGCTGCGCCCGGTCGACAACCTCTACTTCGACCTGCCGGCCTACCTCGACTTTATGAAAACCTATACCGCCAAGCTCGCCCAGAACCCGCAGGTTCGCTCCGTGGTCTCCAAGACCATGGAAGAGTGGCTGCTGCCGGCCCAGCTCTACATCCAGAACAAGTTCCGCGAGGCCTTCGATGCCGTCGAGGATCAGCTTCCCGAGCACACCGTGCTGGAGCCCGAGGGCAACAAGAGCAGCTTTACCGTCACCTTCCCCAGCTGGAAGGAGCGCGACGATGCCCACGCGGTGCTCGCCAACGGCGGCGTGCGCTTCCGCAGCGGCAAGGCGCTCGTACCCTTCCGCATCACCGGCAACATCGACTGGGGCGTTCCGGTGCCCGAGGTCGATGGCGTCTCCGACGTCACCTGCTGGTGCTGGCCCGAGAGCCTGTGGGCTCCCATCAGCTATACGCGCACCGTGCTCGCACGCGATGCCAAGGCCGCCGGCGTGACCGAGGGCGTCGCCGCCCAGGATGCCGCCCTCATGGGCGAGCCCGCCGCCGATTCCACGCAGGTCCCCGCGCCCACCTACCAGCACAGCTCGCTCGACTGGCGCGACTGGTGGTGCTCGGATGACGCACAGATCTACCAGTTCATTGGCCAGGACAACATCTACTTCTATTGCATCGCGCAGACCGCCATGTGGGAGGCCCTGGGTTGGAACCTCACGCAGAGCACCGTCAGCGCCTGCTACCACCTGCTCTACATGGGCAAAAAGGCAAGCTCGTCCTCGCAGACTCCTCCCCCGCCGGCAGACGACCTGCTCAACCACTACACCTGCGAGCAGATGCGCGCGCATTGGCTGTCGCTCGGCCTGTCCGAGAAGCCGGTGAGCTTTAGCCCCAAGGCATACGACACCCGCGTGACCGGCAAGGACAAGGACGGCAACGAGGTACACGCCTGCGACGACAAGCGCGTCATCGATCCGGCCCTTAAGGAAAGCGCCCTTTTGACCGGCGTCTTCAACCGCCTTGCCCGCAGCTGCTTCTACGGCGTCGCCGTCAAGGAAGGCGACGAGAGCCCGTACCGCAACGGTTGCATTCCCGCTGGCGCCGCCTCGGCCACCGTGGTCGAGGCCGCCGAGCAAGCCGCCCTCGCGTTTGAGCAGGCCATGTACAAGTTCGAGACGCACCACGCGCTCGCTGTGTGCGACGACTACCTGCGCGCCGCCAACAAGCGCTGGAGCGATGCCTCCAAGGCCGCCAACAAGCTCGAGGGCGAGCCGGCCAACGCCGCCATGACGCAGGCCCTCGTCGACGCCTTTACCGAGCTGCGCGTAGCGACCGTGCTCATGCACGGCATCGTGCCGGCCGGCTGCGAGCTCATCTGCGAGTACTTCGACGTTGACCCGGTCGCCTTCTTTAGCTGGGATAACATCTTTGCCTCCACGGATGAGTTTGTGGAGAGCCTGGGCGAGAAGCCCGGCGAGCACCGCGTGAAGCCGCTGCCCCCGCGCTTCGACTTCTTTAGCAAGCACGAGAGCCAGTACTAAAGCACGCCAGCAGCGGCGTGCCCGGAAAGTAGTCAATTTGGGACGGGAAGGAAAGACGGATGTCCAAGCCGCGTCGTCGTAAGCAGAAAAAGCAGGTCAAGGCCGAGCTCAAGCTCAGGCAGTTTGCTGCTACCGAGCTTTCCGACCAGCTTGCCGCCCTTCCCTGCGCCGCCGACCTGCCGCGCTTTATGGTCGACACGGTCGCCGGCGCCTATGCGCCCGCCGATGCCAAGCTCATGATCGAGGGCTTCGGCGCCGCGGCCACACGCCCGGTCACGCTGCGCGCCAACACGCTCAAGGCGACCGCCGAGGACATCGCTGCGGCGCTCGATGCCGCCTGCATCGCCCACCAAACCGTTACCTGGTATCCGGACGCCTTTATCCTGCCCGAGGCCCAGGTTTCAGATCTGTGGGATCTCGACATCTACCGCGACGGCAAAATCTACCTGCAGAGCCTGTCATCCATGATGCCGCCGTTGGTCCTGGGCGCCCAGGCAGGCGAGGACATCCTGGACATGTGCGCAGCCCCCGGCGGCAAGACGACGCAGATCGCCGCCCTCACCCAGGGACAGGCGCACCTCACCGCCTGTGAGATGAGCATTCCCCGCGCCGAAAAGCTCGAGTCGAACCTCCATCGCCAGGGTGCCAAAAACGTGCCCGTCATGCGCATCGACGCACGCGAGCTCGACGAGTTCTTCCGCTTTGACCGCATCCTGCTCGACGCTCCCTGCACCGGCACGGGCACCGTCATCAGTGGCAACGAGAAAAGCCTGCGCGGCCTCACCGAGCAGTTGCTGAGCAAGTGCGCCCGCTCGCAGCGAGCACTTCTGGACCGCGCCATGGGGGCCCTCAAACCGGGCGGCACGCTCGTCTATTCCACTTGTTCGATCTTGCCGCAGGAAAACGAGGACGCCCTGCAAGAGGCCCTCGACAAGCATATGGACTGCGAGCTTATCCCCCTCGACGGCACGCCAAGCGAAAGTGAAGCACGACGCACCCAGGACGCCGGCGAGGAGCCGCATATCGAGAGCAACGCTCTCACCGAGGCCATTGCCGCGGGTCAGGTATCGGCCATCGTCAACGGCCTGCCCGGCACGCTCACCATTCCGCCTAGCCGCGACTTTGAGGGCTTCTACATTGCCCTGATCCGAAAACGCAGCTAGCGCACGGATCCAAAACTCAACAAGCTATCTCTGTGCGCGTTTGCCCTGCTGGTCGCGATGCTGTTTAAGCATCGCGCGCTCCTTGCGTTCGGCCCTTTTGCCCTTAATGGCCGTGACCACAAAGTAGATGACCGCGGCGGCAACGATTGCGGCCACACACAGGCCGATCGAGCCAAACATTGCTGTCAATTCCATACCGCGTCACCTCTCTTTTAAACGGGGCTTTCAAGATAGCACCTCGATACCCGCCACCACAGCTCCTTCACGTTCGCCGGCCCTTCGGTCTAACGGATGGCGCGGCGGGGAAAAATCAACTCGTCAAACGATTTAGCATTCGCAATTCCGGCTGCATCGCGCCGGCCATCATCACATAGAATCGAGCCTCCATGGATACCCTCAACGATCTAAATGAGCGCGTCGACGCCTTCGTCGGCACCAGCTCCTTCGACACGCCTGCGGCGGCAAACGACCAAGCTCCCATCGATGTGCCCGCCGAGGTGCACGAGGACATCGTCGCCTCGGTCGATTTTTCCGAGGTCGAGCTTGCAGACGAGTTCACCGAGCCCCAAATAGCCGTCACGCCCAACGGCCTGCTCCCTATGGAGCCCCTGCCCATCGACGGACGCCTGCGCAAGGCTGCCCTTCGCATGCCCGACGAGATCGAGGAGGCCAGCGGCTTCACGCTCTTTGGCCGACGCATCAAGTCGCTCATTTACACCACCGATGTCGCGGTTGTCCGCAACTCCAACGCCGACGCCGTCTTTGCGGTCTACCCTTTCACGCCGCAGCCCGCCATTACGCAAGCGCTGCTGACCGTCGCCGAGTGCCCGGTCTTTGTAGGCGTGGGTGGCGGAACTACGACCGGTAAGCGCTCCGTGCAGATGGCAGCCGTCTCCGAGATGCAGGGCGCGGCGGGCTGCGTGGTCAACTCCCCCGCTACTGCCGAGATGGTCGAGCACATCACCAACATCGCCGACATCCCCGTCATCGCCACGGTCGTTCGCTGCGACGACGATGCCCACGCCAAGGTGCGCGCTGGAGCCAAGATTCTCAACATCGCCGCCGGCAAGAACACGCCCCAGGTCCTACGCGAGCTGCGCGAGCACTATCCCAACCTGCCGCTTATCGCGCCGGGCGGCAAGACGCCCGAGAGCATTCGCGAGACCATCGCCGCCGGCGCCAACGCCATCATCTGGACACCGCCTTCGGCCCAGCAGCTACAGACCGACATGATGCAGCGTTATCGCAAGATGAAGGAAGACGCCACACCTGTCATCTCGCGCGACGACGTGCCCATTATCGACCAGGTCGCCGCCGCCGAGGTCAGCCAAGTCGAGAACATGAATCCCGATGTGCCGATTCCCGACGAAGTCATCGAGCGCGTCGCTTCGATCCACGAGCGCGTCGAGGAGCATCGCGCCAACCGCGGCCTCAAGCCGTCACTGCACGGCTTTTTCTTCCGCGGAAAGAAACGCTAGCAAAACATCTTGGCCCGCCCCACAAACGTGAGGCGGGCCGTTTTCGTTTGAGCAATCATGCAGCGACGTGATGGGGCAAATTAATCCACGCGCTTGTCGCCCATAAAGAAGAGCGCCACCGTACCAGGTCCGGTATGCGAGCCAATCAGAGTACCGATGTCATTGATCTCAATCTTGCCTTTAAGCTGCGGAACCTGTTCCTCAATCAGCGCCGCGACCGCCTCGGCATCCTCGCGGCACGCCGACTGCGACATGATGCACTTACCCGAATAATCTGCACCGTCCTGTACGTGTGCCATCATGGTCTTAGCCATCTCGGAAATCGCGCGCTTCTTAGTGCGAATCTTCTCACGTGGCGACAGCTTACCTTCGCAATCGACCGTCATAAGCGGGCAAATCTTAAGCGCCGTGCCGATGATCGCGCTCGCGGCCGAAATGCGACCGCCGCGCAGGTAGCTCGACAGATCGGTCGAGAAGAACCAGTGGTGCAGGTTGAGCTTGTGCTCCTCGATCCAGGCAGCCGTCTCGTCGAGTGAAGCCCCACTATCGCGCACATCGGCGGCATATTCCAACAACAGGCCAAAGCCCGAAGACGCCGCCAGCGAATCGATGACGCGCACCTTGCCGCCCTCGGGATAGCGATCCGCAAGCATCTGCGCCGCGACGCAGGCCGATCCATACGTGCCCGAAATACCCTACGACAACGTCAGGTGCAGCACGTCTTTACCCTCGGCAACAAACGGCTCCCAAAACTCCTCGTACTCACCCACGCTCACCTGAGACGTCTTGGGCATGGCGCCCGCGGCAATCTGGGCAAAAAACTCGTCCGGCGTAATCGACTGATACAGATCGTCCGTATAGACAACATCGTCGATCTCGTAATGAAAATACGCGACGGGAATATTGCGCGATTCAAAGAACTCACGGGTTCGGTCGGCGGCGGATTCACAGGTCAGGACAAAATCACTCATATGAGGCTCCTTACTCATTGCTGCGCAAATTATCGCACAGTGAGCCTACATGCGGTACATATGTCCACTATTTACCAAATCGAACCAAATATAGTGAACATCTTTACCACCATCGTCTCCACCGGCCCCACGCATAAATATCTGAGAAAACACCCTCTGTCGTCTCCACCCAACCGCCATATCTACCTCAACTAAATCGATTTACCAAACCGTTCAGCCGACAATTCAGCCGCTGGTGCAAAATCGAAACAAAAGCGGCGCATACTGATAAACGTTTGACGCTGTTTATCAGTTTTACCAGCCCCATCGGAAGGTGTTTCATGGTCGCATTCGATCGCAACCCGCAAGACTTCAAGTATCTGCGCCTGCTGTCGAGACAGTTCCCCACCGAACAATCCGCATTTACCGAAATTATCAACCTCTCGGCCATCCTCAACCTACCCAAGGGCACCGAGCATTTTATGAGCGACGTGCATGGTGAGTACGAAGCCTTTATGCACATCCTCAACAACTGCTCGGGCGTCGTGCGCGAACATGTCGACGAGATCTTTGGCGACACGCTCTCCTTTGACGAAAAGGGCGAGCTGTGTACGCTCATCTACTACCCGCGCGAGAAGATCGACCTGGTCCGCAGCCGGCGCGAGGACTCGCCAACCTGGTACAAGACGATGCTTGACCAGCTCATCATGGTCGCTCGCTCACTTTCAAGCCGCTACACGCGCTCCAAAGTGCGCAAGGCCATCCCGCGCGACTACGCCTACATCATCGACGAGTTGTTGCACACGCACCCGGACGAGAACAACTATCGCGTGCGCTATCACGAGCGCATCGTGGAGTCCATCCTGGAGACCGCCAGCGCCGACGACTTTATCGAGTCGCTCGCCTCGCTCATCAAGCGCCTGGCCGTCGACCACCTGCACCTGGTGGGCGACATCTTCGACCGCGGCGGCGGCGCGGCCAAGATTATGGACCGTCTGCTCACCTACCATTCACTCGACATCCAGTGGGGCAACCACGACCTGCTGTGGATGGGCGCTGCGGCCGGTGAGCCCGCCTGCATCGCCACGGTGTTGCGCAACAACCTACGCTACGACAACTACGAGATCCTGGAGAACGACTACGGCATCTCGCTGCGTGAGCTTGTCGCCTTTGCCGATGCCACCTACACCGCCGGTGAGTCCATCACCCCGCTGATCAAGGCCATCAACGTGCTGCTCTTTAAGCTCGAGGGCCAGATTATCCAGCGCCACCCCGAGTTCGATATGACCGACCGCCTGTTACTCGACAAGATCGACCACGACACCGGCACGGTCACGCTCGCCGACGGCAGCGTGTGGCCGCTCACGACCAACGACTTCCCCACCGTCGACCCGGCGGACCCCTACACGCTCACGTCTCAGGAGCAGCACATCATCGACAAGCTCGTGTCCGAGTTTGTCACCGCCGATCACCTGCATCGCCATATCGATTTCCTCTACACCCACGGCTCGATGTACAAGGTCGCCAACGGCAACCTGCTCTTCCACGGCTGCGTTCCGCTCAACGAAGACGGCACCTTTAGCAGCATGAACTGCCTGGGCACCTGGCACGCTGGCCGCGATTATCTCGATTTTTGCGACCACATCGCCCGCCGCGCGTGGCGCGTGGGCGACCGCGATGCCCTCGACTGGATGTGGTACCTGTGGATTGGCTTCAATTCACCCGCCAGCGGACGCCTGGTGCGTACCTTTGAGCGCGCCTATATCGCCGATAAGAGCACCTGGGTCGAGCCGATGGACCCGTACTTTACGCTTACCAAGTCGCCCTCGGTCTGCGATGATATCATGCGCGAGTTTGGCGTCGCGCCCATGGCATGCTCGCCGACCGGCCACATCATCAACGGCCACACGCCCGTTAAAACCACCAAGGGCGAGCAGCCCATCCGCGCCGAGGGCAAGCTGCTGGTCATCGATGGCGGCTTCTGCCGCGCTTACCATCCCAAGACGGGCATCGCCGGCTATACGCTCATCTCGAGCTCGCGCGGCTGCCGCCTCAAGTCGCACCGGGCCTTTACGACGGTTGCCGAGGCACTCACGCGTAACGTGGACATCGAAAGCGAGACCAACCGTTTTGACCAAGCGGACCGTCGCCGCATGGTGAGCGACACCGATACTGGCGCCAAGATCCGCAGCCAAATCCAAGACCTGCGCCAGCTGCTCGATGCATATAGAAACGGTGCTATCGAGGAGCGCGCCTAGCACCACCCGCGGGGATTGGCTAAACTTGCTGAGTTTGTCATCCCCGCGGCGCTTCGGCGCCAGCTTAAGGCAGGTACCATGCAAAAGCTCCTTGCGCAGATCATGAAATTTGGCGTCGTCGGTGTCATTGCCACGGTTATCGACTTTGGCATTATGAATCTGCTCCACTACGGTCTGGGCCTCAACATCCTAATCGCCAACACCAGCGGCTTTATCGTCTCGCTCATCTTTAACTACCTCGCAAGCATGAAATACGTGTTTGCGCACAAGGAAGGCATGAGCCGCCGCCGCGAGTTCATCATCTTTGTCGTGCTGTCCGTGATCGGTTTGGTGCTCAACGACGGCATCGTGCTGGCGCTCAACGCCGGCCTGGGACTCGAGGCCAATATCGCCAAGATCTGCGCCACCGCGCTTGTCATGGTCTACAACTTTGTGACCCGAAAAATCTTCCTGGAGGGCGACGAGACCAAGTAGCTCGACACCCCCGCAGCATTACGGTGCCCACGGACGACACGCACTCAGCGCAGTATCGTCCGTGGGAGCCGCTCGTTTACGGGCAAATTTTCAACGTTTACGGATTAGCTCTTGAAAATTTGACGAGTTCGTATAGTTCTTGGCAAAGACCTTACGTTTCCCTTGCAAAAGATCTAAAGTATCCCCTGCTCGATTCATCAACGCATTGGATGTGATTACGTGCGCAAGGCGCTGGCACAACCTCATACCAAGCAGTTCCTCAAGTTTGCTGTCGTGGGTCTTATCTCCTTTGGCATCGACTGGGGCATGCTCATTGCGCTCGTCGAGCTGTTTCACCTCGACTTTTTGATGAGCACCACGGTTTCGTTTATCACGTCCGTCGTGGTCAACTACTGGCTCAGCATGAAGTACGTGTTCGACCACCGCGAAGGCATGAGCCGCAAGCGCGAGTTCACGATCTTCACCATCCTGTCGGTGATCGGCCTGGGCCTCAACGACCTGTACATGTTTGTGGGCGTCACGTTTTTGAGCATCGGCTACCAGGCCATGAAGGCCATCGCCACGCTCCTTGTCACCTGGTACAACTACTTCAGTCGCCGCTTCTTCCTCGAGGGCGCACGGTCGTAGTCGATTCACTATTTGCTTGAATGTATAACCGGTTGGAATTACCGTTCCAACCGGTTTTTTGTTTGCAGAGAGACCCGGCGACCCAGTCCCATTCGCATGAAAAACGGGCGGCTCGGATGTTGGTCCGAACCGCCCGTCTGGCGCGCTATGTCGAGGCCTCTAGCCTGTAACGTAATACCAGACTACGTTGTCGCCGTTTGAGAGAACGTAGTTACTACAGGCCGTCATGGGCGTTGTGCCGTTGACGGAGTACATCCACCCGCTCGTGCCGCCGTACTGTTTCTCGGCCAGACCACCAATCGCGGAAACATACGTGCCGTACGACGAGCCGTGTGCGTTGACAGAAAGGCCCAGCGCGCACAGGGCATCGTAAACGGTAGTGCCTTCGTTAAAGGTAAAGGTGCCAACAGAGGACACAGGATTGCCCACAGCACTCGATGTGACCGAAACCGTCACCGTTACGTAGTTGGACTCCTGCGAGCCGCCCTGACCGCCCGAGGAAGCGCTTCCGCCATTAGAGGATGAGGTTCCATCAGACGACTGACCGCCGCCCGAAGAAGCACCGCCAGACACATTGGAAGTATCACCGGCTCCCGTATTTTGGGCAGCGGATTTATCGCCAGACCTCTTGCTGTCCTGACCATCGGACTTCTTGCTATCCGAGCTTTTGTCCGATTCCTTGTGCGAAGACTCGGAATCATCCTTGGCGTCGTTCGAGCCCTTGGACTCATCTTTTGCAGCATCCGAAGATTTGGAATCCTTGGAACTGGCCTCGCCCGAAGCGGTAGACGAGCCAGACCCATTGTCATCCTTGGAAACGACGCTCTCCCCCGTCACGGACTGAAAAATCCAATCAACGGACCAGGCGCCGCTCTCGGAGGGATGGACAAAGCCCAGCGAGACGACGATCAGAATGGTGCACGCGGCAGTCAGAACGCCAAGGAGCGCTTTGTGCCGTGGGGCGGGCGCCGCCGAAGCGGCGCCCTTTTGCTTTGGATCATCGAGCTGGATAAACGAGGAGTCGGGCTGTTGCCCGCTGGTCTCCTTGGGCTTATCGGGCATTACCGTCACCCTTGCCGCGCTTGGTCAGCACGAAGACGGCGATGAGCGCGAGGCCAATCACGCCGGCGGCGATGCCAACGATGGCGAGCGGATTGGTGCCAGTCTCCTGCTCGGCAGCACTAGAGGACTTCTTAGCGGTGGTCGTGGAAGCAGCACCCGTATCGGACTTGGAATCGGACTTCTTGTCGGACTTCTTGTCGGACTTGCTGTCCTTCTTGTCAGACTTCTTGTCAGACTTCTTCTCGTCCTTCTTATCGGACTTATCGGAGTCCTTCTTGTCGGACTTGTTGTCCTTGGTCTCGGTCTTGGTCGACACCGTCGTCTTGGTCGTCGGCTTATGACCCGGGGCGACAGCGCCGCCCTTCGAGCCGGAGCCGGAACCCGTGCCAGTGCCAGCGCCAGTGCCGGAACCAGTACCGGTACCAGAACCGCCGCCGCCATTCGAACCTGCGCCGCCATTACCGCCAGGGTTAACGGCATTCTTGGTCCACTTGGCATACAGCGTCAGATCGGCCGTCACCGGCGTGCTAAAGTCATACGCCTGCGTGCAAGCCTCATCGGTATACCAACCGCCGAAAGTGTAGCCATCGCGCGTCGGATCGGCCGGCTTGACCAGCTTGCCATCGGCCGTAGCAACAAACTTAGTGTCGCAAGCAGACCCGCCGTTGGAGTTAAAGGCAACCGTCCAAGACTCGACAGCTCCAAGTTTAAACAGCGTGCCCGAATCATTAATGTAGTAGAGATTGCCAGAAGCATCGGCAATGACCGGAGAGTCACAGTACTGGTAATGGCCAGCCGCATCATAAATCTGCGTCGCCTCTGCATCGCCGAGCGTATAGCGATACACGCCACCACCAGCAGAGTAGTTGACGTAATCCTTGCTATCCGCGCTGTTAACGGTGAAGTACACATAGGTCTTGCCGCCCTGAACACTCACCAGCGGAGTAGCAGCAATACCGTTGAGGCCAGCCGGCAGCGCCTTGCCGTCGGCAGCAGCGACCATCATGGTCTTACCCGTCTTCAGGTTATAGAGAACCAGAGCAGAGCCAGTAGCCGTCTGTCCGCCGACAATCAGATTGTCACCAGACACCGCAGGGGCGCTCAGATTATTCGTAAGGCCCAGATCAACCGTCTTCTGTTCACTCAGCACGCCCTTCGCCGAAAGCGAAATCACATGGAGCTTTCCGTCGTGCGTCATCTGATAGAAGGTCGAGCCATTGGACGGATCGGCGACGCAGTCAGCGTTCGCAAGGGCGCCGAGCTTCATGGTCGAAACGACATCACCCGTTGCCTTATCAATGCACTTAAGCGTACCTGCGCTCGTAGGAACGATGGCATACTTATCCGTCAAAGCCGCACCAGTCCAGTAATAGCCCTCGGCAGGGTCGATGTTCTGCCAAGAAACTTCGCCCGTGGCAATCTTAATGCGCGCAAAGGAGCCGTTGCCGTAGGTCGCGTTGTAATTCTCGTCATACGAAATATCGACCGAGCCTACATAGACGTACTCGCCGTCCGAAACGACGGTGCAGGAGCTCTGCGTCAAGTCCGTCAAACCAGGCGTCAGCCACTTGCAGATCAGCTTGTCTGCGGTAATCGCCTGGACCGCACCGCCGTTGAGCGGAACGATGATAAGGCCATTGGTATAGATCGGACGAGAGGTATAGCTCAACTTAGAGGCAAGCGGTGCAGAGGCAACCTTTTTGCCCGTGGACGAATCGATCTTTATGAGCTCGTTCTCGGTCGCGATGTACACAAAGCCGTTAGCGATGACAGGCTCGCTGCAGTTGGCATACTGCTGGCCAGACTCGGCCTTCCAATCAAAGGCCCACTTAAGACCGGCGGCCTGCGCAGGCGTCTTGGCATCCGTTACGGTCGAACCGTTGCCACTGTTGCCGTAGCCGGCCCACTCGGCATCCCAATCAGGAGTCGTCGCGCTCGGGTCCACGACAATCTTGTCGGGATCGGGCATGGCCGAATCGTCGGTGGTATAGGCAAGCGTAACCTTATCGCCGCTCTTGAGCGTAATCTGATTGGCGCAGAGTAAGGAGGGCTCTCCATTGATATACAGGTGCCAATATTTATTGGTCGCAGCATCCCAGACATACGGCTTGTGATCGAACGGCGAAGTAACGGAATTGAGGAACCAGTATGCACCACTCTGGGAGCCGTTGTACGCAACGCCCTTGGCCTTCAGAACTGCCTCAATAAGGTTCTGGGCCGTGGAGCCTTCGGGCAGAGAAACATTGCTTGCCGTGCCCCAACGCGTATTGTTCCCGTTGACATCGGGACCGATAACATCGGCGGATCCAAGCACCTGACCGGGGAGGGCATCGGCGTCAGCACCATACATAAAGGTGACGGCGTCACCCTCCTGGAGCTTGTAGGCACCGGCGCCAACGTCGGCGAACTTGCCATTTACGTAGAAGCGCCAATAGCTCTTGGTCGCAGCATCCCAGCCATAGGACTTACCATCAAACGGCGAAGTAATGCCGTTGAGGAACCAGCCCCAAGACGATTCGCCAGCATCGAGAGTAAGGCCGGTCTGCTCAAGGAGATCCTTGGCAGTAGAGCCTGCCTTGAGACTCGTCTGACCCGTCGAAGCCCAAACCTGCTGCTTGCCGTCCTTGTCCTTACCGAGAACCTGAACAGAAGCATGGACAGAATCGGACGGCAACTGGTCGCCCCAGCCACCGTAGAACCACGTGACGGTATCGCCGGCATGGATGGTGACATTGTCCGCCGTATAGTCACTCGACTTGCCGTTGATGAACAGCTGCCAATAGGTCGAATAATCTTGGGGCGTACCCAGCTCAACACCGTTGTACTTAAGGCTCAGAATGAAGGAGCCCGCAGCAACGGCGTCAATGTCGTTCGCCTCGAGTGCGACCTTCGTAAGATCAAGCGCGCTCGAACCGGACGTCACCACATACTGCGCATTATCGACCCAAGTCTGAGTCTTGCCCTGGGCATCGCGACCAATGACGGTCACATTTGCGGCAACCTGGTCTTTAACGACAGGGGACGAGCTACCAGCCGTATAGGCAAACTCAATCTTCTGCCCCTGGGTGAGCTTGACGCTGCTCGCGCCAACCGAGGAAGACGCGCCGTCGACGAACAGCTGCCAGAAGGCATAAGTCGTCGGATCGTAGGCAAGCGTGCGACCATCGCTCGGGGATGTGATGCTTTCGAGGTAGAAACCGTATGCCGTGTTCGGTTCGTACTTCGCCTTGAAGCCTGTCTTCTCCTGCAGCTTAATGAAGGCATCCGCAGCCGTCGCGCCCTCGTCGAGCTTGAGCTGCGTAGGTGCCACCCAGGTCTGAGCCTTGCCGTCAGCATCGGTGCCGATAATCGAGAACGAGACCTCGACCTGCTTCTTGGCGACATCGCCGGTTTCTGTCGGGTTCTCTGTCTGGATGGCAGCCGCGGCGGCAGATCCTGCTTGGCCAGCGGATGCCGTCGAAGACTGATCGCTCGTGGCAGGGCTCTCCCCCGTCGCCGAGCCTTCGTCGCCAGTTGCCGCCTCAGTTGTGGCGACACTAGTTGCAGACGCGCTCCCAGAATCCGAAACCTCGGCGCCGCTCTGCTCAGCGGTACCGCCCGCAAGCGCTGCGTCCTCGCCCGGCGTCGCAGCCTGAGCCACAGCCTCGGCAATGCCCTCAGCGCCCTCGGCCCACAGCTGAGCCGGCGTGGTGCCAAAGGCCATCGCGAAGGCCAGGAATGCCACCAGGCCGCGCTTGGCTACATCGCGCGCAATCGCGCCACGGCGATGCGAGACGCGCTGGCGCTCGTCCTCAAACATATCCATTTGTCTCCTACTGTCTGTACTTGGAGCGTTGCCTTGAGACTGCCCCACGTCATCGCGCATGTTGCGCTCGAGTTCCCCCATCGGGGTCCCCCTTCCCTCCAGAGCCCTATGCACACCGGCGGCAAAAGCCGCAGCCGCATGCAAGACGGGAGGCGATCCGACTTAACCTTAACGACTCGGGCACGTCGTCCGATCTGCGACGCGAGCATCCCGAGCCAAGAGGAATTACGGTTACTGGTACAGCTGGGGACTTGCACCCCGATTCTCCCAAATGCGCAGGATAACCGCGCATTCGTGCGTCTCCGCACCACCATCTAGGCCATCGATTATTACCGTCAAAATGGTATCACGCAAAAGGGCCTCGTACGCAGGCGAAGCCCAAGGTAAAAGCTATTGTTCGCGATAGGAAAATGCGGTGACGGCCGCAGCCTCTAGTGCTTGCCGCCGTGACTGTTGAGCCAGATATTGCGGCCCAGCATAAGCGCCAGCACCAGCGCGCTCACGTAGCCAAAGAAGCCGATGACCGGAATGCCGAGGACAACCGGCTCGATGCGCGCGTAGTACACCACCGACGAACCGATAAACAGGCCGGCGATAACGATAGCCATCGACATGCGGTCGATAATCCCACCTAGCTGTCGCAGCGCCTTATCGCTGCTCATGATCTGCATGTTTACCTTAAGCTGGCCGCGCGTAAGCATACGCGAAGCCAAGCCCAGATACTCGGCCGCCTCGAGCGAGCCTTTTGCCGCGCGATAACTGCTCGCTGCAAAGTCGCGGCTCATCTCGCGCATGCGCGCATAGGTGCTTTTCTCGTTTTTAATATGCGTCTGGATGATCTGGATCATGTTGACGTCGGGCATGTACTCGGTCAGCAGGCCCTCGAGCGTCACCATGCCGCGGGCGAACATCGTCACCACGCTCGGCAGCTCAACATCGTTTTTGCGCGCCAGGTTTAGCAGCGAGGTCAAAAACTCGCCGATATCCAGATCCTTCAGGTCAAGGCCCGCAAAGTCAGCCACGATAAAGTCCAAATCGGACAAAAAGGCCGAATGATCGAGCTCAGCCGAGTCGCCACGCGTCACGGCGAAGCGCATGAGCGAATCCTTGAGCTTGGGCACGTCACCCTCGGCCACGGCAAAAATCATGTCCTTGACGATACCGCGATCGTGACTCGACATGCGTCCGACCATGCCCAAGTCGATAAAGTAAACGATACCGTCCTTGAGAATGATGTTTCCCGCATGCGGGTCGGCATGGAAAAAGCCGTCGTCGAGCACCTGCGTCGAGTAGTCCTCGACAATCGCGGCACCGATCTTTTCCAAGTCATAGCCCTCGGCCACCAAGCGTTCAGGATCGGCGATCGAAATGCCGTCGACGTAGTCCATAACCACCACGTGCTCGGTGCACAGGTCCAGATAGGATTTAGGACACGTCACGCCATGAACACTCTTATGGAACTCGTAGAAGTCGTTGAGGTTTTTGGCCTCGGCCAAAAAGTTGGTCTCCTCGCGAAACGAGGTCCACAACTCCTCGACTACGCCGTGCAGGTCAACGAATTGATCGGTGTTGACGAACTTGGAAACGATACGCACCACCGAGCGGATGATATCGATGTCCTGCGCCATAACCTGCTGCGCACCGGGGCGCTGCACCTTGACGGCCACGTCCTCGCCCGTCACCAGACGAGCGCGGTGCACCTGCGCGAGCGACGCGCTACCGAGCGGGTTGGGGTCGATCGCATCGAACATCTCCCCCAGGCGCAGGCCGTATTCTTCTTCCAGACAGCTGAGTACGACCTCGTACGGCACCGGCTCCACGTCGGAGCGCAGACGACGCAGCTCGTCGCAAAAGCGCTGCGGCAGAATCTCGGACCGGTTGGCCAGAATCTGCCCCATCTTGACGAACATGGGGCCGAGTTCCTCGAGCAGGCGGCGCAAGCGAACCGGCGTGAGGTTATCCCACACGCGGTACTTTTTGACCAGGCGAACAATCTGCCCGATGCGTTCGCGACGACCCGCCGGCGTGAGCTGGTATTCCTCGTCCGGCGCCATCGCGTCGGGCTCCTCGGGGACCATATCGACAGCGCGCGGCTTTTTGCGAGCGCCCGAGACGGCGGCATCGACCTCGTCGACAACCGCCGCCTCGTCACCCAAGGAATCTAGATTGTTGTAATCGGTGGTGGAATCTGCCATCTGCGCTGCTACTCGGCCTCTTCGGTATCCTTCGCATCGTCGGGCTCAACGGACTCGACGGGCACCGAGGTCACGTTGTCCTCGACCGAATCGACGATGTCGCGCACGTGGGCCAGGAAGGCCGTGCGCTCGGACGCGGTCATAACGCGGACGCGAGCAAGGATGAGCTCATCGAGCACGCGCTGGGCCGCGGTCTCGCCCTGCATGCCCAGACGCTCGGTCAGATCGGAGATGGTACCGCCGGCCTGCTCGAACATGTCGGACACACTGCGGGCGATATCGGGAGCGCCGGCGTCCTTGCGAACCTGCTCGCCCTTGGTATTAAGGTCGTCGAGAACCTTCTTGCCGCCTTCGACAGCAACGGCGGCAGCGCCAAAGCCCACGTTAATGGCGCCGTTAACAAGCTGATCGAGTTTCATAACCATGGTTGTCTCCAATCACAAACAATTGCATTGGCGTTCTTGTACCCAAGATTGAGCGAAAGCGACAAAGCGTTTTAGCGCTATTCAATCGACGGGAAATCCCTACCTCACGTTGTCGTTCATCGCGAAAGAGTTCTTCATGGCGCAGCTCGTGGTGTAGAGCACCTTGCCCAGTAGAGCATCGGTCTCCACGCGAACACGCTCGGCAAAGGCCTCATTGGCGCGTGCAAGCTCGGCAGGTACCTCGGCCTCGGGCAGAGCGGCTACGGCAGCATCGACGTCATGGATCTGCTTGTGGCCCATGCCACCGACCTTCTCCTGATAGTCCTCCACAGCGCGGCCGCACTCATGGAAACGGACGTCGGCCAGGGCGCCGATCAGGCGGTTGGCCCAGTAGAAGTTTTCGGACGTCACGCGAGCCTGCGTGTCGGCATAGTACTCGGGCATGGTCTCGACGTTGGCGTACAGCGGGACCAGCGCGTTAAACGAGTTGGAGCCAAAGGCCATCCACTGCACGGCGCGATACGCCGGCTGCGCATAGGGGCGCAGCTGCAACACGGCGAGCTGGCTGTTGCGGTTGATGCCGATGGGGCGATAGGCGCCGCGCGTGGCGGGCGTGCCCTTGCTGCCGTAGCAGTCGTACTCCGTGCCCTGGTAGTGGCTCGAAAGCACGTACTTGATGTCCTCGATGGTCACCTTGCGCTCGGGCACGCGGCTCCAGGGGATATCGTCGCTCTCGGGCGTGTAGTCGGCCTCGGGACCATCCCACACGTCGCTGGGGTTGAGGCAGCGCTGCATGTACCAGGCGCGCGGCGTGTTGTAGACGTGGTCGCTGTCGCTGTGCGAGCCAAAGGCCTCGCGCGGGTTAAAGACCGTCGCCGGGCCGTCGCCCTCGACGCCCAGCGTCAAGTCCAGATGCCACTCGGCCATCCAGGCGCGCAGGTCGGCGGAGCACATGTGGTCGGCCTGGTCGCCCTCGGCGTCGTCCAGGTCAAAGCTGTCGATACCCAGCTGGTTAGGCATGGTCACATAGGCGTCGTCGGGCACGCGCTTGGCGATCCAGTGATGGCCGCCGATGGTCTCGAGCCACCAGATCTCGTCCACGTCGCTAAAGGCGATGCCGTTGTTCTCGTAGGTGCCGTAGCGCTCGAGCAGGTCGCCCAGGATACGGACGCCGTCGCGGGCGGACTTGGCATACGGCAGGACCAGGGTCACCATGTCCTCCTCGCCCAGGCCACCAGGTTGCGCCGGCACATAGCCGTCCTCACCCTCGTTGCCCTTGGCGGGTACGTAGTCGACGAGCGGGTCGGCACCGCGGACGCGCTCGTTGGTGGTGAGCGTCTCGGTTGCGGACATGCCCACATTGAGCTCGTTGAAACCGGCCTCGGCCCAGATGCCGTGGCCCGGGACAACATCGGGGACGCTCGTGTAGCGCATGGGGTTGTCGGGCAGCTCAACAGTCAGGTGGCTCAAGACGCTTGTGTAGACGCGCGGCCGCTCGTCGGGATGCACCACGCGCATACGTTTGGGCTCAAACACCCCGTTGGACGAGTCCTCGTTACGCGCGACCAGGGTCGACCCGTCGTAGCTTGCGTTTTTACCGACCAGAATCGTTGTGCACGGCATGCGCATCCTCCTTGAGCGAAGAAATCAAACGGCAACAGTGTATCGCTTCGGCGCAGAAAGGGCGAAACCACGGCCTCGGCAACCCCCGTGGTCAAAAAATGCCAAATATGAGTACTGTCACCAATTTAGTGGCAGCAAATTTCCCTGTAACGAGTGCCGAAAATCCCCATTTGCCCAAAAGCAAGACAACGTTATTCCCCATAAGCTCAATAAAATAGGCTTCCTAACGATAATGGATACCGTTAGGAAGCCAAAAAGACGTAAGACATATGTGACTATCTTGGCAACAGTACTCATATTTGGCATTGTTTGACCACGTGGTATATAGCTAACCCCTCTCAAACAGCCCAAAACGCCTATTTCGATGCGCGCTCCGCCGCCTCAATCACGTGTTTGGCGAGAATCGCGGTGGTCACAGCCCCCACGCCGCCCGGCACGGGCGTGATGGCGTTAACGACCGGCTCCGCAGCATCAAAATCGATGTCCCCGACCAGCTTGCCAGCAGCCTCGTCCCAGTTAATGCCAACATCAATGATCGTCTGGCCCTCGCGAACGGCATCCGCGCCAATCGTGCTCGCGCGTCCAACGGCCGCAACAACGATATCGGCAGAACGGCACTCGGCAGCAAGATCGCGTGTATGCGTATGGCACGTCGTCACCGTGGCATTGCGAGCCGTAAGTGCGGCGGCAACGGGACGCCCGATCACCAGCGAGCGCCCGACCACAGCAACCTTAGCTCCATCCAGCTCAACGCCGTAATGATCCAGCAAAGCAAGCACGGCTTCGGCTGTGCAGGGGGCAAAACCCTCGCCGCGCCCCGAAAGCGTGGTGAGCAGCGAAGCCGGCGTCATGGAGTCAACGTCCTTGGCGGGATCGAGCGCTGCGGCGACGGCGTTCTCGTCAAGGCCGGCGGGCAGCGGGCGGAACATCAAACAGCCATGAACAGCCGAATCGGTATTGATGTCCTCGATGGCCGTCAACAGCTCGTCCTGCGAAACATCGGCAGAAAGCAAAACGCGACGAGCCTCAATCCCCACTTTTTCGCAGCGCTTGAGCGCACCGCGCTCGTAGGATAGGTCGTCCTCGCGTTCACCTACACGCACGATAGCCAACGTCGGAACAACGCCCCGCTCGCGCAGGGCTGCGCAGCGAGCAGCAAGTTCCTCAGTCAAAGCGCGAGCAACGGGAGCACCCTTCAGCAGTTCAGCCATGGCTATCCTCTCTTCCTTGCAGCGTCGGAGGCGCGGCGCGCCAGCGCATCGGCGCGCGGCAACCATGTGTCGAGCAACTCATCACACGCCGTCTCGAGCTCCTTAGCACGAGCGCGATCCTTCATAGACGTGGTGTTCGCAAAGAGCGTCAAGCTCGCGCCCTGCATAGCGGCACGGCAGAACACGGCGCCGCACGCCACATCGGACAGCAGTTGACGCGAACCCTTGTCGGCCATGTCCTCGAGCAGCGCCAGCGCACGCCCGCAGGCATCCATAATGCGATACGGCGGCAGAGCGGCCACATGCAGCGCATCCTGAATCGCGGTCGCTCGAGTCGGATCGTCACGCGGAATACCGTACGCCGCGGACACCTGGCCGTACGCACGAACGTCCTCGGCGACCAGACCCACAAGTTCCTGCGCCAACTCATCCGCCTGGGCAAACGCGCGCGTCAGATCGTCTGCGCGATCGGCAAGCGCAGGGTTTGTCGCCCCATAGCGAGCAACCATCCCGCAAAGCGAGGCGCCCAGTGCACCTACAAAGGCGCTCGCGCTACCGCCGCCGGGAACCGGCTCGCGTGCGGCAAGCGCCTCGGCAAACTCTCGACATGTTTTATCCATCATCTCTTGGCTCATACGCACGCACCTTCAAGTCATATACATCGGTCGGGTGGCAACCGCCGACCGACCGCATCAATCACATAATGGTGCTAAGTCTAGCCCATAAGTACATGAGCGTCAGCGCACCTGGCCATCGCGGATTTCTATGACGAACGATAGGCCTCGGCACCGCAAACATGGGACACATGGCCCACCTTTCGAGACTTCCGGACGTCAAAAACTGAGGCATATCTATAAACAAGGAACCTGTTGGGGCAACGCCCACGCACGCGCGCCCCATTAAATCAACGGGCACCTCACCCCGGGGAGGGCCGACAGCATCGGCCCTCCCCTCTTTTGCGACCGCACATATTGCCACTTGTCGGCGCAATTCCAGCCCCCAGAATGGGACACATGGCCCACCCTAGCGAGCCGTCCGCGCGTACAGTAAAGGCAGGTAATCCATGGGCGGTTACAGATCGAGGAGGACACGACCATGAAAAAGAAGGCCTTTGCGATTCTCACCCTCTGCATCAGTCTCTTTGCCGCGGTTGCCCTGGTGGGTTGTGGCGGAAACGGCGACGCTACCGGCAGTGGCGGTGACGGCGGCGCGGAAAAGCCAGCCGTGGATATGAGGACCGACTTCATTTGGTTTAAGGTCGAAGTCCCCGAGGGCGTCGAAATCACGGACGTCGCAGGCGATACCGCCGACAGGGCCCAGTTTAAGTTCACCGAGAGCGAGCATGCCAGCGACCGCTTCATCCCCGTCTTCGATCCTGACAAGAACGCCGATGAACTGTTTGACTACGAGGCAAAGTGGAAGGCCAACTCCGGATGGACCGAGAGCGATCCCGTTAAGTACAACGGCAAGACCTGGCGCAGCGCCTACTTTACGCACTCGGGCGGCGTGACGACCGAGTACTTCACTGACGTTGACGGCGGCAGTGTGTACGTACGTATCGACAATGTCGAGGAGCACAAGGACGCCGTCGAGACCATGATGAAGTCTCTGGAGTTTGCCGACGACATCGCCAAGGCCAAGACCGAGGCCATGGACGTCAAGCTCGAGGATATCGAGATCAAGCGCTAAGCGACTGGCGAGCACAACGGGAAACACGGACGCAGTGCAAACAAGCGACGGTATCCCAGCGCTTCGTACCCAGGGAGGGCCGGTAAGCCGACCCTCCCCATTCTTATGCCGGTAGCCGACGAACGCGAGGATGCCGGACGTCGGAACCGCCCCAAATGTGGCAACAGTACGAAAACGACAAACGCCCCAACACGTCCGCCCGCCGATTTATTGTGCCGCGCAGACAATTAAACCAGCATCTTTAAACATCTGAGCAGTATAGTGACCAAAACTATCGCATAACCGCACTCTGCGAATGGAGAAGTTATGACCGAACATCACGCCATCAGCCGCCGAGCATTTACGTTGGGCCTTGGACTCGCGGCGTTGTCGCCACTTGCAAGCCTGCCCGAAACTGCGGCATTGGGCATTAGCCCACGAGCGGCATTTGCAGACGACGCCGCCACAGCGGCAGTCAGCCTCGACAATTTCGTCATTCGCCTTCGCCCCGCGGGCTATTTTCGTACCGCAAGCGTTAACGAAGACGGCAACGTCATCGGCAACGTCTGCCATCTGTTTAATGACGGCACGTCCAGCAAGCTCATCCTTGAGAACGTAACGACCAAGAATGACGATACAAATTGGTATGCCATCCGCACCTTGCTCAATTTCGAAGAGCATAAAAAGACGGGCTACAGCATTTGGTCGGTCGATGGCGACTCGGACAAAGACGGAAAGGTCATCCACGTATGGAGTGGCGAGCATGACGGCAAGCCCAGCCGCTCTTTTGCGTTCGAGCGTCAATCAAACGGAACCTATATCATCCGAGACCGCACGGTCGAGAAAGAAACCGAGAAAAAAGACATTAAGTACCTGGCAATAGAATCGGACGGCGAAGACCAGGACAACAATAAGATCTGCCATAAGAGTAAGAGCATTCCGTGGGAGCTCGAACTTATCGGTTACGACATGAAAAAGAACGATGCCACGGTTAGCAGCCTCGACTGGATCACGTACAGCAGCTACGTCGATGGGCCATGTTGGATGAAATACGTCGACGACAACAAGTTCCTCGACGAGCTGAGCATCCCGGGCACGCACGATTCGAGCACTTGCAGTGTGGACAACGACACCGAGCCCCAATCCTCGCAAGTAAAATGCCAGCAGGATTACATTCCCACGCAGTTGCTCGAAGGCATTCGCTATTTTGATATCCGGCTCGGAAAGGGCGACAACCCTGGCATCTGCCACGGGGATTTCTACCTATTCAAAAAAGACGGGGACTATCTGCATCTCTCCGATGTCATCGGGTACTTTAAAACGTTTTTGAGCGAAAACCCGAGAGAAGCGCTTATCATGCTCGCATCGCGCGGCAACGACGAGGCTACCGATGACAGTGTTACGACGGCTTTCGCCAAGGTTATGGGCGATAATTCCGATCTGTTCTACACGTCGAGCCATGTCCCCACGCTGGGCGAGGTTCGCGGAAAGATCGTTCTGCTGCGTCGATTTAGGCTCGCGGGCAACAGTGTAAGCGGCCACACGTGGGGCCTCGACCTTACCGAATGGGATGACAAGATCAAGGCTCACTCCGACAGCGCCACTATGTGTCTCGTCCAAGACGCGCGGGGCTTTGAAGCCGCGGGGGAAACAGGCGACAAAGAGCCCTAGTGCACCAAGGTATACGCCCAGGACAAGTACAAACTCACGGGAACCGACAAGCTCAGCTGGGTCGATAATGCGCTGAAGGAAACGTCCGGGCGCACGCGCAACGAGGTAGATGTCGAGGACGATAACGGGGCCAAGGAGAAAGTCCTGGAGCGTTGCTGGTCTATCAACTACACCAGCTGCACGGGCTTGTCGCACGGAGGCAATCCTTTTACCTCGGCACGAGTAGTCAACGAGCATCTGTATAAGAGCCCGTACATCAATCCCAGCGGCATCGAGGATACAAAGTCAGATTACCTCAAGCACATTGGCATCATCGCATCCGACTTTGTTGATGCGGCGCTGGCCCGGAGCATCTATCAGCGCAATTACGATACGGAGCACAAGCAGACGGCTTCGTACTATCTCCCGTACTATCTCCCGACCCGCATGCGCATGACGTACGGCGACTCGCTGAGCGATGCCTCATTCCAGGATGGCAAGACCGTTGGCGAGGGTCATTTCCGCCTTGCCGACAGCAGCAACGCGCTCAACGCGACAGCTTCGGGCCATGCGTTTGCCATTGAATACGTGGATGTCGACGCCCTGGGCAACGAGACCGTTACGGGGCTGCAGGGCTCTGTGCCCATCGATATCGATCCACGCGCGCTGACGCCCCATTTTGAGGGACTCGAAGGCCTTAAGGCCAGCGAAGACGTGCGCGCCAAGATTGCGGCATCACTCGAGGGCAAGCTCGAAACCGATGCCTGCACGGCCCAGCTCGAGTTTGTGCACGACGCGAACGGCGCTCCGGGCACGGCAATGGCCGAGGGCGAAACATTTGCCGCAGGCACGTACTGGGTGCGCGTGAACGGTCTCTTGGGCGACGCGGCGCAGAACTACACGCTCGCCAGCGACGGAGCCGCAAGCTTTACCGTAGCGGCCTCGGGCAGTGCAGGCGGCGCCGGCACCGGCAGCAGCACGGGCTCCAACGCAGGCAGCGCTGATAAGAATGGTAAGGGCAACAAGGGCAAGGGCTCGGGCGGAAAACTCGCCGACACGGGCGACGGCTCCGGCATTGCCGCCGGGCTCGCCGCTGCCGCCATGGCGACAACGGTTGCCGGCGCAGCAATGCTTGCCAATGACCGCGAAGACAGCGAAGGCGCTAGCGAATAGGCAAGCCGGCCTTTTAGACACATCGACTCAATCGGGGGCGCAGAACACCGTTCTGTGCCCCCGATTTTTACCTTGGCCCGAACGCCGCTATCGGCTACATCACCATGTTCAGCGCGTTAACAAACTCCTGGGCCTTCGCACGGCTGCTCAGGCTAAAGACGCAAGCGGTCAACAGACGATTGCGCAGAAAAACATCGCGGCCTTTGATTCTATTGACGCCCGTAATGTCCTTAAGATAAACAATCTCGGTGTGCTTGCCGCCAAAAGTGCCCTTCTTGAGTACCTCAATGCGGTTAGGGTAGATCTTGACGTCTTTAAACCTACCCGAACCTTTGTCCTGGAATAGCAGCGTGTTGTTGTCCATACGCGTCACTCCCGTGGGGTTCGCTAAAACTGTCTCTATGGCCACATTTTAGTTACCGCAAACCCTTTTCGCGGTCGCGCACGGAGCACCAAATCGTGTCCGTACGAGCAAATAAACTAATACCGCAAGGAATATAAGCCGTTATCCAAGGATGGCGAAGTAAGACAAGGGATTAGCAATGGCTAAGATTTAAGTCTAAAAAAACCCTTAGGAAGTGCTAATATATAGTTATTGAAAGAGGCTGAGATGCAGAGACGAGAATTGATCCGTATCCTCGAAGAAGCCGGCTTCATCTCGAAAGGAGGCACCAATCACGAGAAGTTCGTCAAAGGCGACAAGCTCGTGCTCGTGAAACGCCACCGAGAGATCGAGGAGCAAATTGCCAAAAGAATCCTAAGGCAGGCAGGGCTTCGATAGCTCATCCTCATCACATTTCGCATCGCTTTTTAAAGGAGGTCTTACATGGTTTACGTATGGGAATTCGAGTTCTTTGATTCGGACGGCATTGTCGATGCTGTGCCGTGTGGCTCGCTGGGCGGAGGAGGAACGTTTGGCTCCGACCTAAACGACGCCGTCGAAAGCGCCGCTGATTTTCTCGCATGTATGGTCGACGATCACCTTATGGGTGGCATTGAACTTCCCGCACCAGACTTCGGACATGAGCCGCGACACGGCGGCAAGATTATCGCCGTAGCCGTCAGCCGCGAACTCAACGATATCCCCGCCGTCACCGCAGCGGATGCCGCGCGCATGCTTGGCGTTAGCTCGGCAAGAGTATCGCAACTGATAAATGCTGGACTGTTGGATTCATGGAAGGATGGCACCAAGCGCATGGTGTCCAAAGCTTCCATCGAGGCACGACTCGCCGACGCTCCAAAGGCAGGGCGCCCAAAAGAGGTCCCTATTGCTGTATAAGACGAGACTACTACGCACCTTTATTACACACGATGTTTTCAGCCTGGTATAAACAAGTTCAATAATAGAATGCAAATCCAACCATCGTGTCTGATTACGAAAGGATTTTTGCCTTTTCTGCAGCAAACTCTTCCTCGGTAAGTACTCCACTATCACGCAGCGTTGCAAGCCTCTCAAGTCTTGCAACTACATCACCACTATCCGCCAGCGTCTCAATAGTCTGTGAAACCTGCGGATACTGCTCGAGCTCCTTCGATAGGGCATCGACTATCTCGGCAATATTCTTTGCATTTTTGCCCCCGTTTAATACGTTTGTCCTGACCTTAGATGATGAGTTGACAGTAACGCCAGATCCGCCTTCAACTGGAACAACCGAAATACTGATATTTTCACCCCAGGACCAAAGGCTCATACCAATCTCAGCTGCAACTGTTCTTGTTGTGGGCGATGCGCTATCAACTTTTACTTTAGGCAGCTTTTCCATAGCTGCCTTCAAGGCATTAAACGTGTCGTCAGGAGAATACGGCACCTGAATCTGAAGCTGCTGATCCGCAAAACCCATAATCCGGCCTCCGCTTCTACAAGATTAAGGCTATCGGCAATGTTAGCACGTTCCCAGCACTTTTAAATTCATCTAATGACCTTGTGATGCAGCCCAACACCCCAGCACTACTCCCCTACTTCCCAAATAGCGCACCCAGCAGACCGCGGCGTTTGGGCTTCTCCTCTCGGTAGGAACCCTCGGCTGCGGCTGCCACCTGACGCGGCTGCTCGCCGTCTCCACGGCGCACAATCTGGTAGAGGAACGGCGATTTAACGTATTTGACCTCGACGGGCGTGGCGTGCACGGTGCTTTCACTGGACAGATGCAGGCTCGGATTGAGCGGCGCCACGATATGCGTTTCGCGCTTGTCGCTAAACACCACCGCGGCCGCGCGGCCCGTCTGGCCGTTTACGGCGATGCGCACCTGCTCGCCGTCGCGGCTATCCGTTGCCGGACGGTCGACAAAGTACACCGGCACCATAACTAGGCCGTCCTTGTGCTTGCGGGCCTTGCGCGCCCAGGTGCGGATGCTCTTTTTATTGAGCCCCAGTACAGCCTCGGCGTCGTTGCCCGCAACGTCGAACGCCAGCTTATCAATGACCACCTGGTCCTTGGTAGACGCATCGACGGAGACGACGCGAAAGTCGCCTTCCTGCATGGCGGGATCGAACGGACCGACCTTGGCAAAGTCCCACGGCTCCAAAATGCCCAGGAGGCGAACGTCCAGGTAGTTTGCCCTGGGGTATACCCAGTCGAGCACCTCGTAGTACACCAGGGTTTCCTTGCTCAGGCCCTTGCCCGGGAAGCTCGCCATCATGCGCAGGTCCGCCAGCGCCATGGGGAAATAGAAGAGCATCATGTCGTTTTGGATCGCATCTTCCACGTCGTGCCCGGCAAAGGCTTCCGCATACTGGCGCACCAGCTGCAGTGCGTTGGCACGTGCCTGCTGCGGCGAGATTTCGCAGGGAACACCCTGCCCAGGTACATACTCCGCACCAACGCCCAAGGTCAGGCGCTTGCTGAAGGTACCGGGCTTGAGTAGGTCGGCAACGCCGATCTTGTTGCCGCAGGACGGGCACTCAAACACACGCTGCGTTGACTCGCCCTCAAAGGACGCTCCGCAGAAGGGGCAAGGAATGCTCACATGCGTGGCCTCTTGGAACTCTTGCGCCGTGCCGCGATCCTCCCACAGCAGATGTTCCAGGACCGACTGATTGCGCCAGTGCGAATTGAAGAAATACCAGTCCGGGTCCTCCGGGCGCTCGAGTTGCGACACATGCGTGAGCTTGAGCAGTCCATCCACCACCGTCAACGGCGTATGGCGAATGCCCAAAGCGCTCTTGGGCTCTCCGGCGTCCGCCTGCCACGGAATGACCGCACCGCAATAGGCGCACTCAAAGCTGCGCTTAGCCTGGTGCGAGTACATAGGGCCGCCGCAGTTTTGACATTTAATGGCAAACATCTCGTCCATGGAAACGTCCTCCTTTGCACAGGGGCTGTCGACATTAAGTATGTCGAGCAAACAGGCACATGCCCATACCCATGTGGCCCAAAATGGACCACCCAGGCAGACGAGAAGGCTCGCTCGTTAGCACCGGCAGACTATTGCTGCATTTTCTGAGCATCGGTGCACGGCGCCCCCGCGCGAGCTACACTATCCCCTTAAACATGATTGTGAGGACGACCGCTATGCTATTTGTAAATCGGCTGGTACATACGCTTGTTCCCGGCAGCGAGGACGAGCCGGTCGATGCATCTTGCCGCACCAACGCGGGTTTTGCCGCAAGCCTCATCTGCATTGGCCTCAACATCACCCTGTGCCTGGCCAAGGGCATCGCGGGCCTGCTCGCCGGTTCCGTCTCCCTCATCGCCGACGCTTTCAACAACCTCTCCGATGCCTCGAGCAACATCGTGAGCCTGCTCGGGTTCCGCCTTGCCAGCCGCCCGGCAGACGAGGGCCACCCTTACGGCCACGGCCGCTACGAGTACCTGGCTGGTCTGTTTGTCGCCGTCCTGGTTTGTGCCGTCGGCATCAACCTGATTCTCGAGTCGGTCACCAAGATCATCAAACCTTCCCCCACTGCATATTCGGTGCTCTCCTTAGCCGCCCTCGTCTTGTCCATGCTCGTTAAGCTCTGGATGGCAGCGTTCAACCGCACGCTGGGCGATTGCATCGATTCCGAGACGCTCATCGCCACAGCGCAGGACTCCAAAAACGACGTCATCACCTCGGGCTCGGTCTTGGTGGCGGCGCTTATTTCGCAGACGACCGGCTTTGACCTCGATGGCTGGGCTGGCCTGGGCGTGGGCATCTTCATCTGCATCAGCGGCCTGGGCCTGGTGCGCGACGCCATCAGCCCGCTGTTAGGACAAGCGCCCGACCCCAAGCTCGTCCAGGCAATCCGCGACAAGATCATGTCCTATCCGCAGGTCTTGGGCACACATGACCTGATGGTGCACGACTACGGCCCCGGTCGTCAGTTTGCCAGCGCCCACGTGGAGATGCCCGGCGAGGGCGACGCGTTTGAGCACCACGAGATTCTGGACACCATCGAGCACGATATCAAGCGCCAGATGGGCATTGGTATCACGCTGCACTGCGACCCCATCGCGACAACCGGCGATGACTTGCGCGGCTGGGTCAAGCGCGGCGTCATGCAAATCGATCCCGCGCTCTCCATCCACGACCTGCACGAGTACGACGGGTTCGTTTCGTTTGACTTGGTGCGTCCCGACGGCTTTGACATATCCGACGAGGAACTGCTGGAGCTCGTCACGTGCATCGTGCACGAGCGCCGACCCGATGCCTCATGCGTCGTTACGTTTGACTCGGGCTTTAGCTCGCCCGACCGTCCGGCCGAGCAGCTGTAGCCTGCTTAACAGCTAGTTTCCCTGCGCGCCCGAGATGCCGTTTTGCAGGGCGTTCCAGGCATCCGTCGCCATGTCGCCCAAGTTCTGCGCGGTATCGCCCAGCTCTTGCGCCTTGTCTCCCAACTCCTGTGCCTTGTTGCTCAAGTCCTCCAGCGTATTGGAGCTCGAGCTGTCGGTACCGCTTTGTCCGTCGGACGAGTTGCCCGAGCTGTTCTTGTGCGTGAGCTGAATTTCGAGGTTGCCGCTGTCGTTATAGTAGGCAGAAGTAACAACCCAGTTGGAATCGATGACGGGCGTTGAGCCATCGTCGGTCAGGATCACGGCGTTCGAAAGGTCGGCTCCGCGTGACTTGAGGAGCTTCTTGGCGTTGGACCAGTACTGTCCCGGGATATCGCTCAGGTCGACGGCAGCAGACTGGGTGGTCTCGGCCTGCTCGGTCGTGGCATCGGTCGTGGCGCCCCGCTTGTTGAGCATGCCCGACACGATGGCGAACACGACCGACAAGGCAAAGAAAATCGCCAGCACGATGAGGATCTTCTTGATCACGCTCGACGAACGCGACGGCTTCTTCTCCTCGTCCTCGCCATATTGCGGAATCGACTTGGGGTACTCGCGATACGGCTCGCGCGACTCGTAGCGAGGCTGCGCCGTGCGAGGCATATACGTCGTCTGCTGAGGCTGCGGAATGGGATTTTGCGGCAGGTCATCATAGGGATTCGGCGTCGAGGCAGCATAAGAATCCTGCGGCGCGTAATCAAACGGATCCGGAGCTGCGTTGCTATAGGGGCCTTGCGAAGATGCAGCGTAAGAATCCTGCGCCGTGTCGCCATAGCCCATAACCCGGGTGGGCTCGGCAGAAGGCTGCGTCGCGGCGGGGTCGGTATAACCGGGGTTGGGAACAACGCGGGTCGCATCGGCGCTATCGCCAGCCTGCGCGGAACCGTAGCCGCCCATCACGGTTGTCTTGTCCTGATCCATGCAACGATTCCTTTCCGTCGCGCGTGAGCCTCAAGTTATCCATGCATTCTACCCGCGCAAAAGCCTATGATGGGCAGAGTCCGTCGGTATCTACAAGACATGCGCGGGCCTAAGGATCAAAAAGCCCCGCCGTGCCTTGTGAGCACGACGGGGCGGGCAAGCGGCTATGAGCAGCGGGCTTAGAACAGGCCGGTGATGTTGCCGTCGTTGTCGACGTCGATGTTTTCGGCCGCGGGCACCTTGGGCAGGCCGGGCATGGTCAGAACACTGCCGGTCAGCGCGACCACAAAGTGGGCGCCGGCAGAAACCTTGAGCTCACGCACGGTGATGCGGAAGTTCTCGGGAGCGCCCAGGGCCTTGGCGTTGTCGCTAAAGCTGTACTGCGTCTTGGCGACGCACACCGGCAGGTTGCCAAAGCCGTTCTCGCGCAGCTCGGCGAGCTGGCGCATGGCGGCCGGCGTAAAGTCAACGCCGTCGGCGCGGTAGACCTTGGTGGCAACGGCCTCGAGGGCATCAGCGACATCAGCGCCGTCCTCATAGGCAAACTTGAGCTCGCTCGGCTGCTCAATCAGACGCATGACCTCATCGGCCAGCTCGAGCGCGCCCTCGCCGCCCTTGGCCCAGACCTCGGAAAGCTTAACGTTGACGCCGAGCTTCTGGCACTCGGACTCGATGAGCGCAAGCTCGGCCTCGGTGTCCGTCGGGAATCGGTTGATGGCGACCACGCAGGGCAGACCATATACGTTCTGGATGTTGTCGACGTGACGCAGCAGGTTGGGCATACCAGCCTTGAGTGCCTCGAGGTTCTCCTCGTTGAGATCGGCCTTGGCGACGCCACCGTTGTACTTCAACGCGCGAGCGGTCGCGACGACCACGACGGCGCTGGGGCGAACGCCCGTCATGCGGCACTTGATGTCGAGGAACTTCTCGGCACCCAGATCGGCACCGAAGCCGGCCTCGGTAATGGCAACATCGCCAAAGCGCATCGCCATACGCGTGGCCATAATAGAGTTGCAGCCGTGGGCAATGTTGGCGAAGGGACCGCCGTGGACAAACGCGGGCGTGCCCTCGAGCGTTTGCACCAGGTTGGGCTTAAGCGCGTCCTTAAGCAACGCGGCCATGGCACCCTGGGCCTTGAGGTCGCGGGCACGGACGGGCTCGCCGGCAAAGCTATAGCCGACGACAATCTCACCCAAGCGTTCCTTGAGGTCGTTGATGCTCGTAGACAGGCACAGGATTGCCATGACCTCGGAGGCAACGGTGATGTCGAAGCCGTCCTCGCGCGGCACACCTTGGGCCTTACCGCCAATGCCATCGATAACATGGCGCAGCTGACGGTCGTTCATGTCGACGACGCGCTTCCAGGTGATGCGCTTAACGTCAATACCGAGCTGATTGCCCTGCTGAATATGGTTGTCGAGCATGGCGGCCAGCAGGTTGTTGGCAGCACCGATGGCATGGAAGTCGCCGGTAAAGTGCAGGTTGATGTCCTCCATGGGAATGACCTGGGCCCAACCGCCGCCAGCGGCACCGCCCTTGACGCCAAAGACGGGACCGAGCGAAGGCTCACGCAGGGCCACGGCGCTCTTGATACCGCGACGACGCAGGCCATCGGCCAGACCGATGGTCGTGGTGGTCTTGCCCTCGCCCGCGGGCGTTGGGTTGATAGCGGTCACGAGGACGAGCTTGGCCTGGTGATCAGTCGGCTCGTTGAGCAGTGAATAGTCGACCTTAGCCTTGTCGAAGCCGTACGGAATAAGGTGCTTAACGTCGACGCCGGCGTTCTTGGCCACCTCGGTAATAGGCAGCGGCGTGACAGAACGTGCGATTTCGATGTCAGTAGGCATGGGCGGTCCTTTCGTTACCGAATGAGAAAAAGACCAATTCAGCATAGCACGGGCGCGCAATAGTAAAACGCCCATAACCGATGAACGGCGATATGTTTACCCGATGCCCAGCGATAGTCCAACAGCCCGCCAAAACAAAACGCCCTAAACGGTAGGTTCAATCCCCAGGTGCTCAAAGGTGCGGAGGGTTGCCTGACGGCCCTGCGGCGTACGAATCATCAATCCGCACTGCAGCAAATAGGGCTCATAGACATCCTCGAGCGTGCCCGGGTCCTCGCCCACCGCGCTGGCAAGGGTCGTAAGTCCCACGGCACGACCGGAGAACGTCTTGGCAAGCGTCTCCAAGATACGAATATCCATCCAGTCCAGACCGAGCTCGTCGATCTCGAAGAACTCGAGCGCCTGACGGCAGATATCGAGCTCAATGGGACCGTTGCCGCGCACCTGTGCATAGTCGCGCACGCGCTTGAGCAGGCGGTTGGCAAGACGTGGCGTACCGCGCGAACGCGAGCCGATCTCGAGTGCACTGGGATGATCGATCGTCACGCCCAGGATAGTCGCCGAGCGCGTCACAATCTGCGCGAGCTCCTCGACCGTGTAGTAATCCAGGCGATATGAAATGCCAAAGCGGTCGCGCAACGGGCCGGTCAACATGCCTGAGCGGGTCGTTGCCGCCACCAGCGTAAACTTGGGGATATCCAGGCGAATCGATCGCGCCGCCGGACCCTTGCCAATCACGATATCGAGGGCAAAGTCCTCCATCGCGGGGTACAGGACCTCCTCGACCGAACGGTTGAGGCGGTGGATCTCGTCGATAAACAGCACATCGCCCGGCTGCAAGTTAGTAAGGATGGCCGCCAGGTCGCCCGTGCGCGCGATGGCAGGGCCACTCGTGGTCTTGATCTGAGCGCCCAGCTCGTTGGCGATAACGGTGGCCAGCGTGGTCTTGCCCAGGCCCGGAGGACCCGAGAAAATCACGTGGTCGAGCGTCTCGCCACGGCTCTGCGCCGCTTCGATCAACACGCGCAGGCTCTGCTTGATGTGCTCCTGGCCGCAGTAATCGTCCAGGCGCTGAGGGCGCAAAGTGCGGTCGACATCGAGATCCTCGGCCGTCAGCTCCGAGCCCACCATGCGCTCGCCGTGCGCCATGGATGCCGCCGGCGAGTTACCGGGCGTCGCCCACAAGTCCTGAGAGTCATCGGCTTCCCACATCACGCATCCATTCCGAGTCGCTTAAGCGCCGCGCCGAGCAGATCCTCGACACGCATATTCTGCCCATCATACCCGCTCAGGGCAACATCGGTCTCCTGCGGGCTAAAGCCCATGGAAAGGAGCGCCGCACGGGCATCATCGATCACCGAGGGAGCGGCAGCGGGCACGGGCATCGCAACCTGTCCGGGAATCACGTCGACCGGCACAAAGCCCTTATCCTTGGCAAAGGTGCTCTTGAGTTCCAGGATCAGGCGCTGAGCTGTCTTTTTGCCCACACCGGGTACCTTGGCCATGCCCTTGTCGTCCTCGGCCATCACCAGCGAATACAGCTGCCCCACGGTATAGGTGGAAAGCACGGCAAGCGCCAGGCGCGGGCCAACGCCCGAAACGGACACGAGCCGGTCGAACATCATGCGCTCATCCTTTGAGGAAAAACCGAAAAGTGTCATGGCGTCCTCGCGCACCTGCATACGCGTGTAGAGGCAGACCTCGCCACCGGGCGTCGGCAACGTGGCCGCAGTGCTGCCCGAGATGCCGAGCTCAAAGCCAACGCCCGACACATCGACGACAGCAGAGCTCATCGTGGCCTCGACAAGCGTTCCGTGGAGCTGGGAGATCATCAGTATCCGGTTCCTCTCTGTTGATAGAACTCACCACCGGTGAGGGCGCGGGTGCGGCTGAGGTTTACGTGGCAGATGGCGCAGGCCAGGGCATCGGCGGCATGGTCGGGATGCGGGTCGTGGTCGAGCTGTGTTAGAGTGCGTACCATGTAGGCGACCTGCCGCTTGTCCGCGGCGCCGGTGCCCACCACAGCCTGTTTGATCTGCATGGGCGTGTACTCGCCAATCTCGAGCGCGCATTCCGAAAGCGCTACGAGTGCAGCACCGCGGGCATGCGCCGTGGGGATGGCCGAACGAACGTTGGCGCCAAAGTAGATACTCTCGACAGCAGCCGTGTCGGGTCGATAACGCTCGACGACATCCTTAAGGTCACGGGCGATATGCGACAGGCGCACCGCGAGCGGACTTCCGGCACTGGTCTCGATGCAGCCATAGGCACGGCAGCGAACCTCGCCGCGCCGCTCCTCGATAATCCCCCAACCCGTATGGGCCAAACCGGGGTCGATGCCCAAGATAACCATGCCAACCTCCCCTCGCCACAAGCACAGCGCAAGACAAGGCCCCGCGCATCATTCACGAACGTCTGTTCTAGAATAACACAACAGCGACCGCATCTAGCAAGCAAGGTTGAACCATAGGTTGAGCATAAGTCAGCGAGCGAGTCCCTGCCGTGGCAAGGTGTCGCGAAAGAGGAGCGCCGCGTACTTTTGTACGCAAGCGACGGTTTGAGCGGCAGATTGCCCGGCAGGGGCTCGCGCAGCGTCGACTCGTTACGCGGTTTGGTGAAACCGCGTAACCTTGGCCCTATCCCCAGTTTAGTTCTGCGAGAAAAAGGGGAACTGCCTCGGATCAACCGGCGGATGCGGCATCGGGCCACCCTGGGGACTACCTTGCGAGCCGCCCTGACCGCCCATCATCTTATCGATGGCGTCCTGAACCTCGCCCTCGAACTTTTTCATTCCCTCGTGCAAACGACGCTGACCGTCCTCAGAGCGCAGCTCCTCCATTTGCTCGGGCGAAATACCCAGTAGCTCGCCCAGCACGCCCATCATCTCGTTTCGCACGCGCTCGCTCGTATCCTCGTCAGCAAAGCGGCGCACCTCGGCGCGCGCCAGCGAATCGACCGTCATACGCTCCTTGCCGTTAAGCCCCAGGTCGGACCACGCGAGCATATACGGCCAGGCACGCTCGGCAAACGAACGGGCCGAGACGATCGGCGCCATCGGCAACATGCGGCGGGCAGCCTCACCCTGTCGAACGAGCATCAGCAGCAGCGAGCAAGCCTCAGGCTTGCCAGCGGCCATCGGAATGTCGTCGAAAGATCGATTGCGGTCCACGTGCGCCTCGAGCGCGCCATCGACCTCACCCGGCTCAAGCCCGCCAAGCAGCTGTGCCGCGCGGTCGAGCATATCGACCGGACCGTCGAGCGTCGAGAGCGCCTGCGCCAGCACGCGCTCCATACAATCTTCCACCGCGTTGAGCGTCACGAGCTCTTGGGGCACCACGGCAGACGTGCGGTTGCGCACACGCGCCACAAACTCAAGCGTCGACAGGTACACATCGCCAAAGGGCGCAAAGTCGCCCTGGTAGCCGCCGCAAAGCGCCGGCGCCGCCAGCGCATACTCGGTTTTGGACAGCGGGCTCAGCGCCATCGCACCCAGCTCGAGCGCCGTGTCCTCCAGCATGAGGCCCAGCGTGCGCGAGCGCAGACGCTCGGCATCGCCCGCCGACACGTCGCGATCGAGCACACGCGCCGCATCCGGTGCATCGCGCTCGACAGTGCGAATGTGCAGACGCTCGGCAATGGCGCGGACGGCGGCACAGCGGGCAGCCTCGGCCTCTTCCTGCGCCGGCGTAAAGATACGGTTGCGCCCCAGCACCAGGCCAATCACATTGCGCGGGCCCAGAGCGTCGACGGCCAGCGCCGTCAGCAAAGACGACGGCAAGTCACCCTCGAGTGCCACCACAGCACGCGAAGCACCGTGGGCTCGGGCGTTGTCGCGCACGGCGAGCACCAGCGCCTGCCACAGCCACTCCTCGGAACGGAACTCGGGCAGTTCGTGATCTTCCAGGGCATCGAGCATCACGCCACGCTGAATCTCCTGAACCAGCAGGCTCTCCTCAAAACACGGTGCCTGGGCCACCACGCGACCGCAGTCGTCGAGCACAAACGAACCGCCGGTATACACCGACTCGTCATAGGCACCGACCGGCGCCATGCAGGCAAACCACACGCTGCGCTTGGATGCGATCTTGCGGTAGGTGCCGCTGCGAACGGCGGCAATGGCGGCAGTCTCGCGGTCGGTCATGTCAAACGCGTTGAATTGGAAATACGCAATGAGGTCAACACCGGTCGGCAGCATCTCGAGTTCGCGGTCCAAGTCAAAAATCACGGCGATGCGCACGCCGTCCACGTCGAACACCGGCGGCGCCCAACGTGTGTCGTTGTTCTCGCCACGCTGCAGGGCAATGCTCGAACGCGCCGGCACCACATGACCGTCCTTGAGCATCATGTAGTCGAGCAGCGGCTGGCCCTCAAACGAAACCGCCGCGGGCACGATGCAGATCATGTCAAGCTCCTGGATACGCTCGGCGACGCCAGTCAAGCCGGCAAGCATGTCGTGCTCAAAGTCGGCAGCGCCCACCAGGCCACCGGGCATGGCGCCCATAAAGAGCGGAGCCGGAACGCACAGCACGCGCGCCCCGCGCTCGTGGGCCAGACGAGCCTGGTCCTCAATGCGGCCGCAAATGCCCTCAATATCACCCAGGCGCATATCGATCTGTGCAAGCGCGAGCTTCATGGCCCAGCCCTTTCCGTCGTAAACCATCGAAATCGTAGTAAAAGCGCCGGCCGCATAATGCAGCCGGCGCTTGCATGTGCATATGCTAGCTATGATACCCCGAGCGGGGGCGCGCTCCTAGAATGTCGCGGACCACAGCCCGTGCAGGTTGCAGTAGGCATAGACGGTACCGGTCTTGGAGCCGCCCGCGAAAAACGTCGCGGGTTTCATGCCGGGCTCAAGGTAATGGACCTCTAAGCGGCCCTCGGCCTCAAGGGCGATCCACTCAATGTAGTGCTCGGGCAGGCTGGGGTGCTCGACCGAGCCAACGCGTGCGCGAATCACGTGACCGTCGCGCTCGGTCTCGACAACAGGCACGTGCTTCTCGTGCGCCGCGTCCTCAGTGTTTGCGGTCAGTTCCGTGCAACCGGCAGGGGTCGCAACGTCGTCGCTAAGGGCGGCGATGAGCTTGCCGTCGGGGTCCCTAAAGAATTTCGCCATGATGTTCTCCTTTGCTGATGTGCCAATGTTCTTGATGGTTCTTATGCCCAAAGGCAGACAAACCATCCACGGCATTGCAAATGAACACATAACGGATCAGGCAAGCGGTCGGGCCAAAATGCGTCGACCGTCCTGCCCGCTCCAGCAGTCCCACCCCGCGCGCGGCTAGCGCCCGTCGCCGCCGAGCAGCGCCAGAACATCCTCGCGCGTGAACAGTGCCGACGAGATGCCGTCGCCGCCGAGCACGCTGTTGACCAGGTCGCGCTTGGACTCCTGCATCTGCATAATGCGCTCCTCGATCGTGTCCTTGGCGATGAGCTTGTACACGGTCACGGTATGTTGCTGGCCAATACGATGCGCACGGTCAGTCGCTTGGTCCTGCGCCGCCACGTTCCACCACGGGTCGTAGTGGATGACCACGTCGGCCGCCGTCAGGTTAAGGCCCACGCCGCCCGCCTTGAGCGAGATCAAAAAGACCGGCACCTCGCCCGCCTGGAACTGTGCGACCATCTTGGCGCGGCTCTCCTTAGACGAAGCGCCTGTGAGCTTAAAGAAGGCGATGTCCTCCTTGGCCAAGCGCTTACCGATAATATCGAGCATACCCGTAAACTGGCTGAACAACAGGATGCGATGCCCGCCGTCGAGTGCGCCGTGCACGAGCTCCATGCACGTATCGAGTTTGGCGCTCCCTGCCTTGTAATCCTCGTAGTGTAGACGCGGGTCGCAGCAGATCTGGCGCAGCTTGGTGAGCTCGGCAAGCACCTTGAGCTTGTCTTTCTTAAACTCGGATGCCTCGCGGTGCTGCACCTGCTGGGCGATGCGGTCCTGATTTGCCAGGTAAAGCTTGCGCTGCTCGCCGGTAAGCTGCGCCATGACCGTATCCTCGATCTTTTCGGGCAGATCGGCCACCACGTCTTCCTTAACACGGCGCAGCACAAACGGCGACACGAGCGCTTGCAGGCGAGCGGCACTGTCGCCCTCGGCATGCTCGACCGGGCTTTCGAAGCGCTTGGCAAACGACTCGCGCGTGCCGAGCAGGCCCGGCATCAAAAAGTCGAAGATGCTCCAGAGCTCGGACAAGCGGTTTTCGATGGGCGTGCCCGTCAGGGCAAAGCGCACGCCGGCAGGCAAGCGCTTTGCGGCGCGCGCCACCTGGGTGAGCGGGTTTTTAATGTACTGGGCCTCATCGAGCACCACACGGGCAAAGTCCTGCTCGACGTACTCGTCGATATCGCGCCGCATAAGGTCATACGACGTCACGACCACGTTATGCTCGGCCACGCCGGCAATCTGTACGCGACGCTGCGCCTTGGCGCCCACGATGGCGCACACATCGAGCGACGGGGCAAAGCGCTCCAGCTCGGCGGTCCAGTTGTACACAAGCGACGCAGGGCACACCACAAGCGTGGGCTTAATGTCCCCCGCTTCCACGCGCGCCAGGATATGCGCGATCATCTGGAGCGTTTTGCCCAGGCCCATGTCGTCGGCCAAGATGCCGCCAAGGCCCAGGTGTTCGAGCGAGCCGAGCCACTGGTATCCGTCGACCTGGTAGCCGCGCATCGTTGCCTTGAGCGATGCCGGCACCGTAAAGTCCATCTTGCCGAGCGTGTCCAGACGCTCGACGGTACGGCGGAACGCAGCGTCGCGATCGGCCTCGAGCGCGGGCGTGCGCGCGAGCATGCTATCGACGAACAGGGTGCTCGACGCGGGAAGCGACACGCCGTCGAGCAGGTCAACAGCATCGACCCCCAGATCCTCGGCAAGGCCAAACGCGGCTCGGGCACCCTCGTCCAAACGAATGATGTCGCCGGACGTAAGGCGCGCAAACGTCTGGTGACGCTTGTAGGAGTCGAGGTAGATGGCAAGGTCTGACGCCGAAAGGCCGCTCGCGCCCAGTTCGACGTCGAGCAGATTGCTCTTGACGGTCGCACGAACCGAGAGCTTGGGCGCGGGTCGCACCGAAATCTGGCGCAGACGGTCGCTGAGCATGACCTCACCCAGCTCGGACAGGGCGGACAGGCCCTCGGTCAGCAGGCAGAACAAGCTCTCGTCATCGCGCTCCTCAAACGCCAGACCGCCCTCGTAGAAATCGAAGTACAGGGCCGCCGTGTCCATAACACGAAACTCTGCCACCTCGTCGCGGGGCGGCACGCCGGGGCGTTGCTCTTCGAAGGGGCTGCCCGGAGCGCCCAGGCTAAAGAGATCTGCCGACCAGTCGCCGTAGGCAACCGTAATTTTGCAGGTCACAAGCCCATCGTCGACGCCGATCGCCATAGCAAAGCTCGGCTCGGGCGCCACGGTATCGAGCGCGGCGGGCGCGGTAAGGTCGGTATAGTCGCGCAAAATGGGCAGCGCCATACGACAGAACTCCCCCACCTGGTCGACAGCGATATGGATCGGCGTGCGACAGGGCAGTAAGCGCGATAGGAACGGCGCCGCATGCTGGGCAAACGCTACATCGGCGCGGCGCGCACGGCGGGTGTCGACCAGATAGGCAACGTCGCCCGAAGCAAAGCAGTATGCATCGGCCGGCAGGCGTAGATCGTAGCTGCCACCAGCCGCCGGCGCGATTTTGGCGGCAAGGAGCGGTGGGCGCTCAGACAGCGCCTCGTCCTCCCCTTCCGGAGGCATCTCAACCGCCACGTCATAGGTGCGATGCGTCGTCGTCCCCCGCGACCAGGCGGGCTCAAAAGAGATGGTCTGGCCGCGCAACAGGTCCAGCACATATACGATGCTATGCTCGGACAGCGGCAACTGACGCTCGGCGACAAAACCGCTGCGGGCAAAGTCGTACGACGCCGAACGCGAGCTTGTGATGTCATCGAGATAGGCAACTGTCGTCACGACAAGGTTGAGCAGCTTTGTCGACACGTCTTCGAAGGCTTCGGGCGTATGGACAAACGTGAGCTTCTTGCCGTACGAGAAGGTGCCGCCGCGCACGTAGGCATCGGCCATGCCGTCGATGTCCTTGACCACGTAGGAGACCGATCCACAGCGAATGCGAAGCTCGAGCGCCCAGCTAAAGCGATCGGCAAACAGTGGATTGTAATACGGCACCAGCGAGGGCTCCAACACCGCCTTGGGGGCATCGGGATCCACACTGCCGGCGAGCTTGCGGCGCATGCTCGCCAGCTCATCCATGCGCGCGTCCGAAAGATCGGAGAGCGCCGCCATGAGGCTGGGACTCGTGGGGACGGGCGCCGGAAAGGGAAAGTTGGGATTGACGGCCGGCGCTTTGGGCGCGTTGCGCGCGGGCTGTTTCGGCTGCGCCGCAAACGTGCGGACCGGCGTGCGCAAACCTTCGACGGGCTCGGCGCCGCTGGCATCCAAATACGCCAGAGCCGTGGCAATAGCGTGCTTGCACATGCCGGGGTAGCGATAGGCAGCGGGGCAATCGCAGTCGTAGTCGATCACCTCGTGCTCGTCCATGTCGAGCGCCACGCGCGTCTTGTACAGGTCGCCACGCGAACCGCGCACCGAGCCCTCAACCGTCACGTTTTTGGAGAAGCGCGAGCCGCTGTCCTCGATCGACAGCACGGCGCCGTTGAGCATGAGCGAACGCCCCTTCATAAAGGTGCCACTCAGCGCCGCCTCTTTCCGGAGCGCCTGCACAAACGTCCCCTGCGCCATCACTTCCTCCAATCTCACCCGGGGTAGCTTAGATAACCGTCACGCGGCCTTGGTTGCCGACGATGGCCTTTGCCTCTGCCAGCAGCGGAATCGAGCGTGCATTGACCTTGGCCGGCACCTCGGCACGCAGCACGCGCCCGTCGACTTGCTCAATAAAGATCTCCACGCGGTCGCCGCCCGGGTTGGTGGTGAGCACCGTGGCCAGGCGCGCCATATTGCCCTGGCTAAATCGGCTGTTGGGCACCATGACCTCAAAGACCTTGGGCTTGTTTTTCTCCTCGCTAAGCTCCAGCGGCACAATCTCCTGCGCGATGATCTGGTCGCCGCGGTCCGAGCGCTCGAGCTTGCCCTTAATGCGCACAAACGCGTCGGACAGCTGCGCGCCGGTCTCGGGATCGACCTCGCCATACAGATACCCCTCGGCCTCCTTGTAGGTCTTGGGGAACACCACGACCGTGGCCTCGCCTTCCATGTCTTCGAGCTGCACGATGCCCATGGGGTCGCCGTTTTTGGTCACGCGCTTGGACACGCTCGAGACCATGCCGGCCCACCACAGCGCCTTGCCCTCGGGAATCTCCTGGTTGATGGTACCGCCCGTAGGATTCTGAACTTCGTAGCCAGTGTCGATCTGCGAGAACGAGAAGTCGCGTGCCTTGGCCAGCGCATACTCAAACGGGCGCAGCGGGTGGTCCGAGACATAGATGCCCAGAACCTCCTTCTCCTGGCTCAACTTAAGGTGGCGGTCCCACTCCTGGCCATCCGGATCGGGCACGCTCACCTCAAAGCCCGAGCCCTCAACATCACCAAACATGTCGAAGAACGACGTCTGGCCGCTCGCACGATCCTTCTGGCGCTTCACCGCGGCATCGATGATGTTCTCAGGGTTGTTCTTATCCACAAAGTGCATCATCTGGCGACGCGGATACCCCGTGGAGTCGAAGGCGCCTGCCTTGATGAGCGATTCGATCACACGGCGGTTGGCCTGGCTCGAGTCCACGCGCTCGACAAAGTCGTGCAGCGTCTTAAACGGACCGCCCGCCTCGCGCTCGGCGATAATCGCCTGCGCCACGCCGGTGCCCACGCCGCGGATGCCGGCCAGACCAAAGCGCACGCCCTCCTTGGTAGCCGTGAACTCAGTACCGGACTCGTTGACATCTGGCGACAGCACGGGGATGCCGTCGTGACGGCACGCCGAGACGTAGTGAACGATCTTGTCGGTCTTGCCCGTATAGGACGTCAGAACGGCCGCCATGTACTCGTGCGGATAGTGCGCCTTGAGCCACGCCGTCTGCATAACCAGGATGGCGTAGCCGGCGGAGTGCGACTTGTTAAAGGCGTAGGACGCGAACTCAAGAACATCGTCCCAAATCTTCTGGGCGACCTCGCGCGTGTAGTTGTTCTTGATAGCGCCATTCATCCAGTGGTCGTAGGTGGTCTCGTCCGAGCCATCCTCCCAGTGGAGCACCGTCGACGTGAGCAGCTTGATCTTTTTCTTAGCCACGGGCTTACGGATACGCGAGTCCGATTCGCCCTTGGAGAAGCCGCACATCTCGACGGAGATGAGCATAACCTGCTCCTGATAGACCATGGTGCCGTAGGTTTCGCCCAGGATGTCGTCCAGACGGTCGTCGTAGGAGACAGCCGGTTCCTTGCCGTGCATACGGTTGATATAGGACGAGACCATGCCGGCGCCCAGCGGTCCCGGGCGGTACAGAGCGATCAATGCCACGACGTGCTTGTACTCGGTGGGCTTCATGTTCTTGATCGTGGCCGTCATGCCGGCGGACTCGACCTGGAAGACGCCGGCGGTGTGGCCGGAGCCCATGAGCTTAAAGATCTCGGGGTCGTCAAAGGGAATCTCTTCCTCTTTGATGTCGATGCCGAAGTTCTTTTTGATGTTGGCCTTGGCCTTGGAGATAACCGTCAGCGTACGCAGACCCAGGAAGTCCATCTTGAGCAGGCCCATGTCGGCAACGGTATGGCCCTCGTACTGGGTAATCTCGACGCCGCCCTTGGTATCGAGCTTGGTGGGCACGTGCTCGTTGACGGGGTCGCGGCAAATCAGAACGGCGCACGCGTGCACGCCCTCGCCACGGGTAAGGCCCTCGATCGAGAGCGCCGTGTCGATGATGCGGCGGGCGTCGTCGTCCTTTTTATAGGCCTCGGCAAAGTCGGGGTTAAACAGATCCTCTTTGCCGGGTTGCTTTTCGAGCATCTGCTTGAGCTTGACCTTGGGGTCGCTCGAGACCATCTTGGACAGGCGCTGGCCCATGTAGACCGGGTAGTCCAGGACGCGCGCGGCGTCGTTGATGGCCTGCTTGGCCTTAATGGTCGAGTAGGTGATGACGTGGGTAACCTTCTCGGGGCCGTAGAGCTGGCGAACGTGCTCCACGACCTCGAGGCGCCGCTCATCGTCGAAGTCCATATCGATATCGGGCATCTCGGTACGCTGCGGGGACAGGAACCTCTCGAACATCAGGCCGTTCTCGAGCGGGTCGAACGCGGTGATGTTCATGGCGTAGGCGACGATAGCGCCGGCGGCCGAGCCACGGCCGGGGCCGACGCCGATGCCGTTGTCCTTGGCCCATTGCACGTACTCGGCAACGATCAAAAAGTAGGCGGCAAAGCCCTTGTCGCAGATGACCTTGTATTCGTACTCAAAGCGCTCTTTGATGTTGACGCCGCCGATCTCGCGCGTGGCCCAGTCGTCACCGTAGTGCTGGCGCAGGCCCTTCTCGCACTCGCGGCGGAACTGGCTCTCGTGCGTCTCGCCGGGATCGAGCAACGGGAAGCGCGGCAGGATGATAGAGTCCCAGTCCAGCTCAACGTAGCACTTGTCGGCGATCTCGAGCGTGTTGTCGCAGGCCTCGGGGCAATACGGGAACATCGCCCGCATCTCCTCCTCGGTCTTCATGTAAAACTCCGAGCCGGTCATGCGCATGCGGTTAGGGTCGTCGACCTTGGCGTTCATGCCAATGCACATGATGACGTCCTGCACGGGCGCGTCCTCGCGGCGCAGGTAGTGGAAGTCGTTGGTGGCGATGACCTTGACGCCCACCTGCTTTGCAATGTCGATGAGCGTGCGGTCCATCTGCTCGTCGGTCAGGCCGTTGTCGGTGGTGATGCCGTGTTCCTGGATCTCGATGTAGAAGTCGCCGGGCTCGAAGGTGTCACGGAAGGTCTCGGCCCACTTGATGGCGCCCTCCATGTCACCGCGGTCGATGTACTTGGGGATGATGCCCGCGATGCAGGCGCTCGTGCAGATCATGCCCTTGGCGTGGCGGCGCAGGTTGTCGAGCGTCACGCGCGGCTTGTAGTAAAAGCCCTGCACGGCGGCCTCGGAAACCGTCTGCATCAGGTTGACGTAGCCCTCCTGGTCCTTGGCCAGAAGGATCATGTGGTAGAGCTCGGGCTTGTGGTCGCGAGCAAGGGTCTCGTCCGGCGTAAAGTAGACCTCGCAGCCAAAGATGGGCTTGATGACCAGGGGCGGCTTGAGCTCGTCGATGTTGCCCTTCTCGTCCCACATGGCCATGTCCTTCACATACTGGGCATGCTCGCGCGGGTTTTCCTCGGGATCGGGCTCCACCAGCTCGTCGCGGCGGTCCTTTTCCAGGAAGGCCTTGTCGTGGCTCCAGGTTTTGTACTCGGGCGTGTTGTGGTTGACGGCGTCGCAGGCCAGCGCCAGGTCGGGCACGCCATACATGTAGCCGTGGTCGGTAATGGCCACGGCGGGCATGCCCAGCTCAACGGCACGGTTGACCATATCCTGGATACGGGTTGCGCCGTCGAGCATGGAAAAGACAGTGTGGTTGTGCAGATGGACGAATGCCATGTGATGAGCTCCGATGCGGGTTCGTGTTCTGACTGAACGATTTTACCCCACGGCACGGACAGCACCCGAACCTAGCCAAACCCACACGGCTCCTCTTGAGTTGCGGTGAAATAGTTCCCGCTTGGGCCATCTGGGCCGCAATACAGGAACTATTCCACCGCAAGCTATCTGAGGGCTAGAGATTGTAGGTGACTACTTGGGGCTCGGCGGGATTGACGAAGAGAGTCGGATCGGCCTGCTCCACGCGAACGAACTTGACGGTCACAGCCTCAAAGCCCGCCCTGCGCAGAACGTCGGCGTAGACGCGCGCCTGCAGGGCGTGCTTCTCCTGCAGCTGTTCCGGCGTCTCGTCCGGCGCGCCGCCCGTCTTGTAGTCGATGACCAGCGCACATGACGAATCCGCCGGGTTCGTCGCCAAAGCGTCGATGGCGCCCTCGGCATAAGCACCGTAGCGAGCGATGTCCTCGTCCTCGCAGCCCAGTGAAAAGAACGGCACCTCGGCGCGAACGCACGGCCACGCGAGCAAGTCGGCACGAACAGCCGACTTGAGCCAGCGGTCCAGGGCAACGTCGAAGCGCTCACGCTGCTCCGGCGTCAGGCACCACAGGCGCGCCAGCGCATCGGCACGCTCAGCGGGCAGCGCATCGGCACCCATCTCGATCAGCCACTGGCAGGCGGCATGGAACGCCGAGCCCAGCGCCATGGGGTTGCCGGCGGGCTCAACGGCAGCCACGTCTGCATCCGTCATCTCCGAGCCATCCGACTCCGCATCATCGCCGGCCTCGTCCATGGGCACGTGTGCCTCGGCGGCACGATCTTCCGTCTCGGCATGGAGCGCCGCGGCGATTGACGAGTAGCTATACGAATCACGCATCGGATACGGACAGATGCCCATGCGCACGCCCACTGCCTGGGAATACACAAGCTCAAACGAATCGGGCTTGGGGTCGGCAGGACCGGGGACGGTTGAGCGCGCAGCATTATCGGCGGCATCGGCATCGCCACGAACAAGCCTGCCCTCGGCATCCAGCGAAGCGTTGGCCTCAAACGCCTGCTCGCCAAAGGTAAAGTCCGAAAGCGAAATGAGCTCGTAGTCGCCCGGCTGGGAGTTGTCGAACACCAGGCGGTCGGCATCGAGCTGCGGCATGTCCAGAGCGTCGGTCGGCAAAATACGGCGCAGCACGTCGTAGGTCAGATCGGTCTCGACATCGAAGGTCGGCGCCGTCACCTTGCCACGGCTCACGCCAGCATCCATCGCCAAGATCACCAGCTCGCGCGCACGCGTCATGGCAACGTAGAGCAAGCGGGCCCGCTCCTCGAGCGAAAGCCGCAGGTCGTCGTTGCGCAGGCGGGCAAATGCCTCGGCGGGAGAGCCCGTCGCACAGACGTCCTCCATGAGCTCCGGCGGCAGCCACAGCGACGTGCCCTTGCCCTTAAACGCATGCTCAAACTGCTTTTTGACGTCGTCGCCCTTCACAAAGGTACCGTCGGCGAGCTTAACGCCGTCGAAACGTGCCGGCAGTGCCACGACCTGTGCTCCGCCCTCGACGCGACCCATCTGTGCCGCACCCGAGGACTTACGCACGCCAAAGCACTCGGCGACCGCCACGACCGGATATTCCAGACCCTTGGAGGCATGCACCGTCATGATGCGCACCGCGCCGTCGCCCTCCTCGTTGAGGGCACCCGGGGCTTCCTTGCCCGCCAAGAAGCGGTCGAAGGCCAGCACGATGGAACGCGGCGAGTTGCCGAACTCGGCCTCCGCCTCGGCCACGGCATCGAGCGCCTTGAGCACGTTGGCGGCAATGGCCTTGCCCTCGGGACCACGCTGTGCCAGACGTACAAACCAGCCGGAGGCGTTGACCACGTCGCGCGCGATGGCGGCGAACGAATCGCGGCCCACGCGACGAAGCGCATACCGCAGCACCTCGCGGGCGCGCGTCACCAGCGGCAAGTCTTGCAAACCCGGCACATCGGAATCGCTCATGATGCCCGCATCGATGTTGCGGCGCGACGTCTCGCCCGTCTGCTCGTCGAGTTTGGTCGCCAGCGCCAGGAACTCCTGGGCGCCGAGTGCAAACATCGGCGAGGCGAGCAGCGGCATAAGGCCCTGCGCCGTATCGGCCGGATTGGCGAGCGCACAAACCAGGGCGCGCACCGTCTGCACCTCGGCTGCTTGGGCAAAGACCGAGCCGCCCGCGATGACGCAGTCGAGCCCCTGGTCGCGGAAGGCCTGGGCGTAGACGTCGGCGTTGGTCATGCGGCCCAGCAGCAGCACCATGCCGCCCTGGGGCTGGCCGGCATCGGCAAGCGCGCGGAATCGCTCGGCGATCGCACGGGCCTTGGCCTGTGTGCGTTCCTGCGTACTGCCGCCGGCAACAAAGAGGGCCTGGCGACGCGAGGCGTCTGCCACCAGCGTGTCCTTGCGGCCGTCGCTCGCCTCAAGATCCAAAAAGCCCTGCATCAGGCCGCCGTCATCGCCGTCGAAGACGCGTGCCACGTAACGCAGTACCTCGTCGTGGCTGCGGAAGTTGCGCACGAGTTTGACGAGTTCGCCGGCAGGGGCGTCGACCACGGCAGTCGCCTCGGGCGCGGCAGACGAGCCCACCTTGCGCTCCTGACGACGGAACACCTCGACCTCGGCGCCACGGAAGCGATAGATGGACTGCTGCGCATCGCCCACGGTGCACAGCGCGCGCTCCCCCGCACCCGTCAGGTAACGGATCAGATCGACCTGCATCTGGTCGGTATCCTGAAACTCATCGATCATGACCATCTTAAAGCGGCCCTCGTACGCAGCACGGATGGCAGGGTAATCGCGCAGGGCCTCGTAAGCCATACGCAGCAGGTCGTTATTATCGAGGGCGGACTGGGCAGCCTTCAGCGCGCGATACTCGGCCTCCACGGAACGGGCCAGGCCCACCAACGCATCGAGCGCCGGGCCACCACAGGCAAGCACGATATTGATAAACGCATCGGCGGCCTCGGCCTTGAGCAGCTCGACCTGCTCCTTGGGGAACGCCTTGCTCGCGCGCGGCATGGTGCACGACATCATGAGTCGCGCCGCATCGACCATGGTCTTGTCGCTCGCCTCGAACGCGTCGATGGCATCGAGCGCCGCCTGCGCCTTCTCGGTCGAGGACTTGCTTGCGCCCAGCGCCGCGCGATAGGCATCGGCGAGCGCCGAGGTATCGGCCTGGCCGCGCGCCACGCGCACGTCGTCCATACCGCCCGGCAACTGGCTCGACAGCTCCAGCAGGTCGCGCACCAGGCCCTTGATGGTCGTGCCGGTGCCAAAGGAACCGCCCTCGCCCGCCATGGGATACCAGGCATAGAGGGCCTTGAGCGATGCCGCGAGCTCGGGGGCGGCATCGGGTGCCGTCGCGCGGGCCAGCACGTGCTCAACAGCCTGGTCCATAAGCTCGTCGGTATCGGTGAGCACCGTGAACTCGGGGTCGATGCCCAGCTCCAGCGCATGCGCGCGCAGGATACGCGAGCACATGCCGTGAATGGTCGAGATCCACGCGTCGTCGACGGTCAGTGCTTCCTCGTCCATGCCCTCGTCGATAAGCGCACGGCGCACGCGGTCACGGATCTCGGCCGCGGCATCTTTGGTAAAGGTAATGGCGAGCACCTGGTCAAGATGTTCAACGAACGGACCGGATTCAGGCGAGAGCGCGTAGACGATGCGACGCGTGAGGGTAAAGGTCTTGCCCGAACCGGCGCCCGCCGAGACAAACAGCGGACGGTCGAGCGTTTTGACAATCTGCAGCTGTTGCGGCATCAAAGTCGAAAGATCCATGGTCTACACGTCCCTCCTTACAAACGTTCCTTCGTGGTTATACGAGCAGCGCGCATGCGCGGCCTGAGCCGACGTCGGGTCGACGGCGGCAACGTTGCCTGCCTCGAGCTCGCGCAGGCGCTCGGCGATGCCGGCCTCAACGCGATCGAGCAGGGCGTCGAAGTCCATGCTGCCACCCTCGCCGGGGAAACCTTTCTTAAGGCCCGGGATGCGACCGTCGCCGCGCTCTTCCTCGAGCAGCTCGGCGCTCGCGGCACCGCGCAATGCCGGCTTGCCGCCCTTGGTCGAAAAGTAGAGCGCCGCGCGGGTGTCCAAATCCAGCGCCCGGCGCATGGCCTGGGCGTAGATGAGCGTTTGGGTATGTGGTGGCAACCAGCGCGGATCGTCGATGGGCGCCGTGCCCGATTCCTCGTCGCGCACCGTGGGGTCGGCGAGCTTAAACTCCTCAACGCCCGTGCGATGCTTGTAGTCGATCACCACGGCACGATTCTCGGCGTCCACGTCCACGCGGTCGATGCGCCCGCCAAGCGGCCAACCGGCATACTCGACCTTGAGCTCGTTGAAGGCGAACTCCAGGTAGCGCGGGGCAAAGGGGGCAAGTGCCTCGGACTCGTAGGCAAGCACACCCTCCAGCTGCGGCAAGATCTCGGCCACCTGGCGTTCCTCCACCGCAGAGAGCGGCACCAGCGGGCCCTCCGTGCCGCGCTTGCCGGCGTGCTCGGCCAACGTCTCGTCAAAGACCTCGTGCAGCAGCTCCTGTGCGCGCGGCAGATTCTCGGGCGTCACGCGCTCCATGCCCTCTTGGGGCAGACGGGCATGCAGATGCTCCAGCACGTCGTGGACAAAGTTGCCCTTTTCCATGTTGCCAAAGCCCGCGTCGATCGACTGGGGCTTCACGCGGTACGAGACGAACCAGCATAGCGGGCAGGTCGAATAGGCCTCGATCTGCGAGGCGGACGTCAGACGCGGCACGAGCGGCGCGTCCTCACCCTCGCCATCGCGACGGCGCAGGACCAAATACGGCACGGCCTCGGCACTCAGATGCTGAGGGGCTTCACAGGTCACGCGCTCGCGCTTGAGGCCTTCACCTGCCGCGGGATCAAAGTCGGCGATGATATCGCCCTCGCCCACGCGCATGGGCTTGGCAGCGCCAGCGGCCTCGGCATGTGCCCACAGCTCGGTCCATACGGCTGCCGGGTAGCACTCGCGTGCCTGGCGATCGTGCGTCACACGGGCGAGCGCGACCGGACCGCTCGCCGCCTGCATCGCACGGCCAAAGCGCACGCGCAGCAGGGCAGCGGGCTCCAAAGACACGCCGTCGCGGCGCAGCTCGGCTGTCAACGTGGCAAGCGGGCCCTCTTCGTGCGAAAGCGGATAGCTGTCCAGGTCGACATCGGCAAACAGCACGGCATCGTAGCTGCCAGGGCGAAGAACCGACTCATCGGCAAGCGACGCGAAGCGCACTTGTGCTCGTGGTGTGCGATCGACCTCATAGGTCTCGTAATCGTAGGCGGTACTGCGCTTGTCCACCTTGGTTCGAACGCCGTCGAGAACCGGCACGGTCGCGGCCTGCGACACGTCGAGCGCGCGAGCATCGTTCATAAGGATGTCGATGGCATGGCGCAGCAAAGCCGTCTCTGCCTGGCGACGGGCCTGGCCGTCAAGGCCGCCTAGAGCGCGATCGGGCAGCGCCTCGGCAACGGCGAGCATGGCCTTGAGCGCCGTCACGGGTTTGTCGCGCCACAGCGCCTGAAACACGTCCGAGACCACGCACGGCACATTCTTAAACCAGTTATCGTCGCTGGCGGCCTTGCGGGCACCCCTCACCTGGCCCTGCACGCTCTGCAGCAGGCTCTTGACGCCCGCAGCGGTCTTGCTGCGCGACAGGCGCATGTTCTTGTCGAAGCCGCGGGCGCTCGCGGCGTCGGCACCCGAAAGCGGACTATAAATCCAGTCGGCAAGCTCTGGAGCGGGCCACCACTCGGTCTTGGAAGCGGTGCCCTCGTCGGCGGCTTTCATACGCTCGATCAGGTTGGCGAGCGCCGTAAACTGCCTGCCCGCGACGGACTGGGAAAACGCCGTGAACTCAGTCGTCTCGGCCGCAATGTGACGCGCCGCCAGACGGGCAGCGAGTTCGCCGAACAGCTGGGGCGCCCGGGCGGAAACTACGAGCACGCGCGCGGGGTCGGCGTTCGTCGCGGCGCCGTCGCGTGACACAGACTCCTCACATGCCGCGACCAGGTTCTCAAGAGCATCCACATAAGCGCGGGCGCGGGCATGGGGGCCGGCCACCTCTATAAAAATAGGCTGGGCAGCAGGCGCAGAAGCGGTCTCGGACGCGCCGGCGTCCTCTCCCAACGGGGCGACCTCAAACAGCACACCGCGGGCATCAAAAGCTGCGGCCAAGTCTTCGCGCATCGCCGCCTGCTCGCGGGCAAGCAGCACGACGACCTCTCCCCCATTGTTCGCCACGGCCGACAACAGCTCGAGCAGGCTATGCGTAAACGACGTGACACCACGCACGCAGACGGCGCGGGCGCACCCCGGCAGGTTGTTCGCCAGGGCTTCTGCCATCATATCGGCGGCTTCGCAGGGCTCGACCATGTCTCGACGGTCCAAGCCGCTCGCATAGGCGCGCAACAGCTCGAACACACGGGCCTCGGCGTCGCTTTTGGGCTCGGGCTGAGCGGCGGCATCGCGACAGCGTTCGTCGCCCGTCCCCGCCACGCCTGGCAACACGCCGCGGGCCATGCGAGCAAGCATGCGTACCGTGCCTTGGCTGCGCGAGAGCGGCTGCAGAGCAGCGTCGTCGCGGCGGTCGACCATGTCCGAGAACAGCATCTGGCGCTGAAGGTTATCCACAAAGCTGCGGCCATCGCCCATAAGCTCCCACAGCGAGCGGAGCCACGATGTGGGCGTCTTGTAATCGATACCCAGTGAAACCCCGGCTTCTGCCGCATCATGACGGCACAGGTCGAGCTCGGCAAATGTTGGCGCCAGCAACACGGCGCGCCCGTGGCGGGCAACCAGGTCGGCCAGCAGCGCCGCCTCGGCATCGCTCAAATCCGTGCCGGCATTGGTGGTATAGATTCGAACAGGCATGGTCCTCCACTCAAACTGTTCGCAATATTCAACGCATCTATCCTACCCGCCCGCGCGGACAACCTGACCCCAATGCACCAGATCCCCTCGATGATCCGTTTTCCTCCGTCCCCAAGGGATCAATTATCGACACACAAAAACCGCCCCCGAAGGGGCGGCTCCAGCTGATCCGTTTGTTGCCGTTGACCTACTCGCCATCCTCCAGCTTGATGAGGATCTTGCGATAGCCACCGTACTCGCCGTTGAGCGCCTTGGAAACACGGCTCACCGTGGTGGACGAAGCGCCCGTGCGGGCCTGAACCTCAACATAGGGCTCGCCCTCATCCAGATAACGCGCGACCTGCAAGCGCTGCGAAAGATCGCAAATCTCGCGCGGTGTGCAGATATCGGTTAAAAACGCCTGGATATCCTTCTCGTCATCCAAAAGACTAAATGCGTGGACTAGCTGCTTGACATCAGGCTTGTCAAACATGTTCTCGATGTTCATCGATCACCGCCAAACCCGCCAAAAGGCATCGAAGTTGATACTGACATCGGGCATCGTTCACCCGTAATATGCAATAAAACTATGCATGGGCCATTTGCCCGTAGCAGTGTAGCACACCACCAAACTAAAGCGACAAGACTCTCTGCCAGCGGCACGTTTTTTAGGACGAACGCCGTTTTGAAACCGAATGCGCACGTAAGCTCCACGAATATCTGAGACAATGGGCGGCCGAACAAGGCGGCATACCCGCGCGGCCGTCCAAGCTGCCGCAGCAAGCCGCTTCGCGCGATGTCAATACATCCTGCGCAAGAAAGGATTCACACCATGCGCTTTATGCTTAACTGGCTCTTTACCTCGATCGCCATCGCGATTGCCACGTTCCTCGTTCCCGGCATCCAGCCCTTCGGTTTTGCCGAGGCCTGGGTCTGTTTCGCCTTCGTGGGACTGTTCCTGAACATCGTCGATTCGTTCGCCAAGCCGTTCCTGACGGTCATCTCGCTGCCGCTCACGATCATTACGCTGGGCATTTTCCAGCTTGTCGTCAACAGCTTTATGCTTGAGCTCGCGAGCTACCTGTCGGTCAACCTGCTGGGCGTCGGCATCTCCATCGCAGGCTTTGGCTCGGCCTTTATGGGTAGCATCCTGGTATCCATCATGCGTAGCATTCTCGACAGCATCGCCAAGGACTAAAACGGCCATTCCGGCCGTGCCCGTCTCAACAGCCCAAAACGAAGGCCACCCATCGCAAAAATGGGCGGCCTTCTTATTTGTCAAGTCTTAAAGGGCGAGAGCATCTACCATTTCTGCCCCGTCCCCACATGACAGGTGGGATTAGATGACGTAGTCGTAGCCACGGTTGGGAGCGATAAGTTGATCGAGCGTCACACCGTCGAGGTAGTCGTTGATGAGCTTGTCCAGGTTCTTCCACACGTCGAGCGTGGGGCACTCATCCGAACGCGAACAGCCCTTGCAGTCGCCATCCAGGCAGGCGACAGGCGCCAGACTGCCCTCGGTCAGGCGTAAGATCTCGCCCACCGTGTACTGCTCGGGCGGGCGCGTGAGCACGTAGCCGCCGCCCTTGCCACGCATGCCCGAAAGCATGTTGGCGCGCACGAGCGTAGCCAAGATGTTCTCGAGATATTTCTCGGAAATCCCCTGTCGCGCCGCGATCTCTTTGAGCGGGATGCGACCGGCCGCCTGGTGCTCGGCCAGATCGACCATAACGCGCAGGGCATATCTGCCCTTAGTAGAAACCAACATGTATCGTGCTGCCTTTCGGTCATTTAGTCCGTAGAAATTCTAGCCGAAAAATTGGTTTTGAAAATACCCGTTCCGGTCAAGATGGTTAATCAGCTCGTAATAATCTTCTATTTCCTATTGCATTACTAGGCTTTAGTGTCTAGTATGCTTCCCAACAGCTAAACGAACAACCTATAAGGTTTATGGGTTTAGCTGCTACACGCACCGTGAAACCACACGGCAACCAGCAACTTGAACACTTTGGAGGTTCCCCATGAGCAAGGTTTACACATCCATCGATCAGCTTATCGGCCACACCCCGCTTCTGGAGCTCACCCACTTTGAGGCCGACGAGGACCTCAAGGCTCGTGTGCTCGTCAAACTCGAATACTTCAACCCCGCCGGGTCAGTTAAAGACCGCGTCGCCAAGAACATGATTGACGAGGCCGAGAAGGCCGGCAAGCTCGTGCGCGGCGGCGACTACACCATCATCGAGCCCACGAGCGGCAACACCGGCGTCGGCATCGCCTCGGTGGCAGCGGCCCGCGGCTACAAGGTGATCATCACCATGCCCGAGACCATGTCCGTCGAGCGCCGCAAGCTTATGCAGGCATACGGCGCACAGCTCGTGCTCACCGACGGCTCCAAAGGCATGAAGGGCGCTATCGCCAAGGCCGAGGAGCTGCAGAAGGAGACCCCCAACAGCATACTCGCCGGCCAGTTTGTGAACCCCGCCAACCCCGCCATCCACAAAGCCACGACCGGCCCCGAGATCTGGGATGACACCGACGGCAAGGTCGACATCTTCGTCGCCGGCGTTGGCACCGGCGGCACCGTGACCGGCGTGGGCGAGTTCCTCAAGGAGCAGAACCCCCAGATTCAGGTTGTCGCCGTCGAGCCCGCCACCTCCCCGGTGCTCTCTAAGGGCCAGGCCGGCCCGCACAAGATCCAGGGCATCGGCGCTGGCTTTGTGCCCGACGTCCTCGATACCCAGGTCTATGACGAGATCATCCCCGTCGAGAACGACGACGCCTTTGCCACCGGCCGCGCCGTGGGCCACAAGGAGGGCGTGCTCGTGGGCATTTCGTCCGGCGCCGCCGTGTGGGCCGCACTGCAGCTGGCCAAGCGCCCCGAGAACGAGGGCAAGACCATCGTGGCGCTGCTCGCCGACACCGGTGAGCGCTACCTGTCCACGGCGCTCTTCCAGGACTAGAGCTCTCGTTCTTAGAACGAGTCCAAGGCGCGCCGGCCTCCCCTCCCTTCTGGCAGGGTTGATTTCCGATCTCAGCCGAACACTTTGAGCGGATAGGCCGTTCCCGCAGTTAGCTGAACGCCCCCGCGGCCCCTCCTGGGGTCCGGGGGCGCCGTTTTCCCAGTTGAAGGAACGGTGGAGATGTGTTTCGATAGGTCCGGTGGCCATGCTCCGCCCGCCGCCCGGCACCTCTTCCCAGACTCAGCCGGACGGTCGGT